>JBBQSR010000006.1:0-24302 GCA_038234855.1 Ktedonobacterales bacterium
TTGTGGGGCCTTGGCTGGGATGGTGATGGCGGTGCCGAGGGCATCCTTGGCGATGAGCGGCTGCTCGGCGGCGGTGCTGCCCGCTGGCGTCGTGGACCCGCACGCCGCTAGGAAGAGGATGAGCGCCACGATGATGGGCGCGGTGCGTGTGCGCATAAGCGACACACCTCCATATGGTGCGAAACATCCCGCGTGGGGGAAGCGCGCCGCGCCCGTCGCGCGCCCCACGGGGAAGGACCGTCTGCGGTGACGCACGGCATCAACCACACGCGGCCCCATACAACGCGCCCTCTTCCTGAGGTGATACCCAGGAAAAGGGCGCACGGCGCGGCGTGGCTCTGTTCCCCTGGCGCGGAGGATCTGAGCAAGCGGGCTGAGGTCGGTCTCCTGGCTCCCGGTTTCCGTCAGTGACGGCGACGCGCGCGGCTCCCCTTCCCACCCATGGGCAGTGGGGGCATGCGTGGCATGCTGCGCGCGGTCGAACGCCGGTTACAGTGGCGCGTCCGCATCGGCTTTACACCGATTTCCCTGGCCGACATTGCTGCCAGCCACCTCAGTCGCGGTTAGATGCGATTGTCGTGGCTCACTGTATCCCCAACCTGCCCGCCCTGTCAAGCAGGGCAGATTATGATATGCTGGCGACATCATACGCAAAGTGAGGACGCTTCCCCATGCCCGATGTCACCCCGCCCCCCACCATCGCCGTCGCTGAGCGCCACGCCCGTGCCGATCTGGCGTTGACGGGCGCACTGCTGGCCGGGTGGGCACCCGGTCGCGTCAACCTGATCGGCGAGCACACCGATTACAACGAGGGTTTCGTGCTGCCCATCGCTGTCGAGCGGACGGTGGCGCTGGTCGGCCAACTGACCGATGACGCGACGGTGCGGCTCTTTTCCGCCGAGTATGGGCAGGTGGCGACCTTCGCGCTGGAGCGGTTGCCGACGGCAGGGGAGCCGGGCGATGTGCCGCTGTGGGCGCGCTATGTCGCGGGGGCGGTCGGCGAGCTACGCGACGCCGGGCACCCATTGCGCGGCTTCAGCGTGGCCATCGCGGGGGATGTGCCGTTGGGCGCGGGGATGAGTTCCTCGGCGGCGCTCATCGTCGCGGCGCTGACGTGGCTGACGGCGGCGCACGACATCACCATGGAGCCGATGGATCTGGCGCGGCTGGGGCAGCGCGCCGAGACGCGCGGCACGGGCGTGCGGGTGGGCATCCTCGACCACGCGGCGTCGGTGCTGGGCCGCCCCGGCCAGGCGCTCTTGATCGATTGCCGCACCATGGACGTGGAATATGTACCATTCACCTTGCCAGAGGCGGTGTTGCTGGTCTGCGAGACGGGCGTCGAACGTTCGCTGGCGAGTTCGGGGTATAACGAGCGGCGGGCGCAGTGCGAGGCGGCGACGGCGACCCTCGCGGCGGCGCTGGGCGCGGAGGGCGACCCGCGCGACTTCCAGTCGCTGCGCGATGTGATGGAGCGCGACCTGCATCGGCTCGGCGGCGAATTGAATCCCATGTTGCGCGCCCGTGCCCGTCACGTGCTCAGCGAAAACTTTCGCACCTTGCTGGCAGCGAAGGTGCTGCGCGAGGAACAGCCAGCGCGGGCGCTCGTCCTGGGGAGTCTGCTGCTGGCCTCGCATGCCAGTCTGCGCGACGACTACGCCGTCAGTGTCCCCGAACTGGATGCGGTGGTCGCCATCGCCACGCGCCGCCCTGGGGCATTGGGCGCGCGGCTGATGGGCGCGGGCTTCGGCGGCAGCGCGCTCATCTTGGCCCCGCTAGCATTGGCGGACGCCATCACCGCCGACCTGCACGCGGACTATCCGCAGCGCACCGGACGCACGCCCGTCATCCATCGCCTCGCCCCGGCGGGCGGCCCCGGCACGACACTGCTGAACACGTGATGCTGCTTTGGCCGATGGAGCGGCTGTTTCGGTGCTGGCTGCGTCGGATAGCCTGTCGCTCAGGTGCCGGCCCGCGAGCAAGAGCGGGTGATTTGGCCCATCCCATTTGACCTATGACCCCACGCTGGATACAATACCAAAGAGAAGTTGGACGGATTTTCTAGGGGCGGGGTTGGATGATCATTCTCCATGGCGCGATCTACGATGGGCGGTTCCTGCTGTGGGGCGAGGTGCCCCAGGCGGAACTGACCCGGCGGCGGAGGGCGCGCCACCACCTGCCCGGCGAGGCCGTGCCGACGTACCCCTTCGCCGTCGCGCGGGCGACCCTGCTGGAAGCGCTGGCGAACGCCTTCCCCAACCATGGCAAAGACGTCGCGTCGCAGCGCGTACACGCCTGGTTGCCGACCGTCGCGGGCTTTCCCCTGCCCGCGCTCGAAGCCCCGGCTGTCGCGGCACCTGATGTCGCGGTGCTGCCATGGCTGGTGCATGCCCAGCCCGCCACCCCCCGCTTGCTGGCGGAATTGCTGGCCTGTCGTGGCCCCGTCATCTCGGTGGATCTGCTCTTGGGGCCGGACTTGCGCGCGTGGCAGGGGACCTTTGCCTTCGCGCGCGATCTGGTGCAACGGGGGGCCGTCGCGCCGAGCATCCATCGGTCGCCCAAGCATTTCCACGCGCGATGGGAGCCGGTGGTGGCGGGCCGCGATGTCGCGCGGCTGGCACGGCTGGCCGAGGCGCTGCCGGGGGCGGGCCGCGCGCTTGCGCTGGCCGATGTCGCCCGCCCGCCGGAGCTTGCCGCGCACGACGCCGTCACCGCATTCCTCGCCATCGCGGTGGATGCCCTGATGCGCGCCGCCGGGCCGCTGGCGATAGATCCGCCCGGCGAGGCGCAGCGCCACGCCCATTTCTATTGGCCGACGCAGTACCGCAACGCGTCGGATCGCTGGCTGCTGGCGCTCGGTGAACCCGACAGCCGCATCGGTGGCCACCAGGCGGACCTGCCCGCGCTGGCGCAGAGCATCGAGGCGTGGCAGACCCGGCGCATCATCGAGCAGGGGCCGCAGTTTCGCCTGTGCCTGCGTCTGGAAGAGCCGCAAGACGAGGCGGAAGCGGACGAAGACGCCGATGGCGAATCCCCCGCCGTCGCGTCCGACGCGAACGCGCCCTGGCACCTGCGCTTCTTACTGCAAGCGCGCGACGACCCGAGCCTGATCTTGGATGCGGGCATCATCTGGTCCGCCGAGGAGCCAGATGAACTGCCGCGCGGCATCACCAAGGGCGGGTTGCGGATGGCGCTGCTGGCGGGGCTGGGCCGCGTCGCGCCGCACTACGCCCCGGTCGCGCAGATCATGAAAGCGCCGCGCCCCACCGAGATCGCCTTGACGGCACCCGAAGCGTTCGCCTTCCTCACCGAGTTCGCGGCGAAGCTGGAGGGGCCGGGATGCGTGGTGCAGTTGCCGTCGTGGTGGGCGCGGGCCAAGTCGCCGCGTCGCATCAAGCTGCGCGCCAGCATCCACAACAACGACATGGGCAGTGGCCTGGGGTCGCACAACCTGATCACCTTTGACTGGAAGGTGGCGCTGGGCGACACCGAGCTATCGCACGACGAACTGCAAGCCCTGGCGCGGCTGAAGACGCCGCTGGTGCAGGTGCGCGGGCGCTGGGTGCAGGTCGGCGCTGGCGAGATCGGCGCGGCGCTGGACTTCTGGAAGAAGCAGGCCAACCGTCGCCCCACCCTCGGCGATGTCGCCCGCCTGGCGCTCGACGACCACGCTCGCCTCGACGGCATGGACGTGGACCGCGTCGACCTGACGGGGTCGCTGGCGGAATCCTTTGAGAAGCTGCGGCGGGGCAACGCGACGGTGGAGGATCTGCCACCGCCCGCCGGACTGTGCGCCACGCTGCGCCCCTACCAGCAGCGCGGCTATGCCTGGCTGCACTTCCTCAGTCGCTTCGGCCTGGGCGCGTGTCTGGCTGACGACATGGGGCTGGGAAAAACGGTCCAAATGTTGGCGCTGATTCAGCAGAACTGGGATGCCGATGGGCACCAGCCGGTCCTGGTCGTGTGCCCCACCTCGGTCGTGGGGAACTGGCTGCGCGAGGCCGAGCGGTTCACCCCCGATCTGCCCATCATCGCGCACCATGGCCTCGGTCGCCGACGGGATGATGCCTTCGTCGCGGAGGCGTTGCGCCAGGCTATCGTCATCACTAGCTATCCGTTGCTGCACCGCGACGTGGAGGCGCTGCGGTCGGTCAACTGGCGCGGCGTCATCTTGGATGAGGCACAAAACATCAAGAACGCCGAGACGAAGGCGGCGAAGGCGGCGGCGTCGCTGCCGGGCAACTATCGCGTCGCCCTCACCGGCACCCCGGTCGAAAATTCCGTCGCAGACCTGTGGGCGCTGATGGACTTCCTGAACCCCAATCTGCTCGGCTCGGCCAAGGACTTCAAGCAGCAATTCTTCTTGCCGATTCAGACGCGGCGCGACCCCGACGCCACGGCGCGGCTCAAGCGGCTGACGGGGCCATTCATCTTGCGGCGGCTCAAGACCGACCCCGCCGTCATCTCGGACCTGCCCGACAAGAACGAAATGACCGTCTATTGCACGCTGACCAAGGAGCAAGCGTCGCTCTACCAAGCCGTCCTGCGCGAGATGGAAGAGCGCATCGACTCGACGGCGGGCATGGCGCGGCGCGGCCTCATCTTCGCCACCCTGACGCGGCTCAAGCAGGTCTGCAACCATCCCGCGCACTTCCTGGGCGATGGCTCGGCGCTGCGCGACCGCTCGGGCAAGTTAGAGCGCCTGGAGGCGATGGCCGAGGAGGCGCTGGCCGAGGGCGACCAGATGCTCGTCTTCACCCAATTCGCCGAGATGGGCTTGCTGTTGCAACGCTACCTGACGGAGCGGTTCGGCCACGAGGTGCCCTTTTTGCACGGGCAAACGCCCATGGCCGAGCGCAACCGCATGGTCGAGCGGTTCCAGGCGGCGGGCGGACCCCCGATCTTCCTGCTGTCGCTCAAGGCGGGCGGCACGGGGCTGAACCTGACGCGCGCCAACCACGTCTTTCACTATGACCGCTGGTGGAATCCGGCGGTGGAAAACCAGGCGACTGACCGCGCCTTTCGCATCGGCCAGACGCGCACGGTGCAGGTGCACAAGTTCACCTGCGCGGGCACGCTGGAAGAGCGCATCGCTCACTTGATCGACGGCAAAAGCGAGATCGCGGCGCACGTGGTCGGCACGGGCGAAGGCTGGCTGACCGAGCTTTCCACCGCGCAACTGCGCGACCTTTTCGCCCTGCGCCCCGAAGCGGTGGAGGTGTGACGCGATGAGCTACTATTGGGGGTACAATGCCTCGGGCGAGCGGGTGGGCATCCATGCGGTGTCGCGCAGCGGGGGCTTTGGGCAAAGCTGGCTGGGGCGCGCGTGGTTCGACCTGCTGGCGCAGCTCGCCGAGCGCCCGGTCATCGGGGGCGGTGCCAGCATGGCGCGGCGGAGCGCGGTGCAGGCCATCACCGTGGCGGCGGGGCACATCAGCGGGCGCGTGCTGGAATATAACACGCTCTACGCCGTCGAGATGGACCTGCCCCCCTTGGCGGAAACCGCACAAGAGATGCTGCTCGACGCCCTGGCATCAGCGCCGCTCATCGCCGCGCAGGTGCTGGGCGGCGTCATCCCGCGCGAGATCATCGCCCTCGACGCGGAGCTGCATCTGGATCTGTTTCCCGCGTCGCTGCGCGACTTTGACATCGCGTGCGGCTGCTACCGGTGGGAGGTCCCTTGCAAGCACGCCGCCGCCGTGCATCTGCTGGTGGCCGAGGAATTCGACCGCGATCCGCTGCTCTTCCTGGTGCTACGCGGGATGGACCGCGCGGCGGTGATCCGGCGTCTGGGCGGGGGCACCACGCCCAGCGAGGCGGAAGCCACTGGCTCCGTCGCGCCGCTCAGCGCCGACCCCGTCGCCTTTTGGCAAGGGACGCCACCAGCGGCAGCAGAGGATGACACGCCACCCACGCGCCCCGCGCCGCCCCTGCCGCCCGTCCCCTTTTGGGCGGGCACGCGCCCCTTCGAGACGGTGATGACCGAGTTTCTGGCGAAGGCCGCTGCGCATGCCCGCACGCTGGATGAATGACGGATGGGCGCGCTAGGCCGAAACTTTCACGGCGTCGATGTCGATGTAGACATCCGTCGCGGCGGGGTTTTGCTTGCCCGTGACGAAAAGCTTGACGGTGTGCGTCGTGTTGAAGAGCGGACCGCTGTCATAGAGTTTGAAATTGTACATCAGCGTCGGGCTATAGCCGTCCTTGTCGATCTCGGTGCCGCCATCCAGCGAGATGCCCATGATGCCGACATTCGCATTGGTGCCCACGATGATCTGCACGCGTGATCCGACGAACTTGAAGGTCACATAGCCCTGGGCATCGTTGCTATAGCTGTCGGTCGTCGCGTAGTAACCGGGTCGCGAGTCCTGGGACCACGTCCCATGGTAGTCAAACTGAAACGCGCCGGTGCCCACCATGGCGTTGTCATATTCGGTGACGACCGGGGTGGGCGTGGGATACGGCGTGCCCGTGGGGAGGGGCGTGTAGGTTGCCTGGTTGGGGTAGAGGGTGGCGGTGGGCACGGGCGTCGTCTGGGTGCCGCCGGGGAGGGCGGTCGCGGTCGCGTCAGCGGTGTTGGTCGCGGGGGTGGTGCTCGTCGCCGTGGGGGCCACCGCCTGAACGGTGCTGCTGGTCGTGTGGCCGGTGATGGCCATGGTCGCGATGGTGCACAGGAACAGCGTGAGCGCGCTGAGCAAGCTGACCCCGATGATCAACCAGCGGCGGTTCGTGCCCGCCAGCGGCCCCGTCGCTGGGGGAGCCGGGGCCAGCAATGGCCCCGAGAGATCGCCCAGGTTGCCCGATGGCGGTTGATAGGGCGACGAGGGATTCTTTTGTGCGGCGTCGTCATAGGGATCCAGCCAGGGATCGTCGTCGCGTGGATGAATGGGTGGTTGCATCGTGATGACCGTCCAATTCCTTTGAGATGAGGGGCGATAAAAAAAAGAGTCCATCTGCTAGTACGGTTCATAACGTCAACAATAACATGAACGGCTGATAATGCTAGAGAAAAAATAGGAATATATAGCGCACATGGCAGCGATTCCGGGCATATGAGGAAGCGACCAGCTACACCGTGTGGGGGCGGCGTAGCTGGTCGATGCGGATGCAGGACCATGTCGCGCCGCCCCAGCCAGATCGTTGGTCTTGCCAAAGATCAGCCATGCTCTCAGGAGGTTGCTGCTCCGAACTGATGACGTGAATCGAGAATCCCGACGCACGCGCTCATCAGCGTGGAATGGGATTGATGAACCAGAGCGTCACCACGACGATGACCCCGATGATCGCAAGGATGATCAGCGTGTTCCGCCGAGCGCGCCGACGCATCGTCGTCGTAATGCCTTGATCAGTATCGGGGTGGAATCCTTTCCGCCGTTCACGAATATCTTCGTTTGCGAGGACATCGCGCAATGCTGGGCCGGGATCGGGGTACATTGGCTGATCTCCCTCTGCTATCCCCCCTACACCTTCGCTTCGGGGACGTCCTCGGTCGCGGCCTTGGGCTTGCGGGGGCGCTTGGGTTTGGCGGGGGATTCCTCGCCATCCAGCGTCTCGGCCTCGTCCTTGGTGCGGGCGCGCGAGGCCGTGCGGCTGCGCGTCTGGGCGGGGGCGACGTCGCTGGACGGCGTGTCGGGGGTGGCGAGCGCGGCACCGCCGCCCTGCGAGTAGAGCGCGGCGTGCTTCAGATCGGTGATGGCCGTCTGCAAGCGCACGAAGCCCTCGAAGAGGTTGCCATACGCGCTGAAATAGGTATGCACGTCGCCGTCGCTCAGCGATTTATCTGACAGGTAATAGACGTGGTCGCTGGTCTGCATCAGCCGCCACGCGCGCAGGAACTCGGGGTCGTTGCGCGCGATCATTTGGTCTTCCATCTCGCGCAGTTCCTCGAAGCAGAACTGCTGCATCTCGTTGCGCAGCCAGGCGCTGGTGTCGCGCTCCATGTCGGCCCACGAGATCGTGGCGAAGGGGCCGACATTCACCGTGCCGCGCGGCTGCAACGTTTTGACCGCCTGGCTGGGTGTGGTGAAGGCCAGCAGCGGATGCTTGAGGATCTGCTCGGGCAAATGGCGGACGAAGTCGAAGATGCCCGTCTCGGCCCAGATGTGCTCGCCCAGCGCCTCGTAGTCCATCATCAGATTGATGATCTCGTCGGTGTCGCCCGCCATCCAGTTGCCGAAGGTCTCGGCGGAGAGCGGATAGTGCTCCCACGCTTTATTGGGGAAGCGATAGCCGACATCGTCGCTATAGCGATAGTTGCGCAGCAGCACCGGCAAGCCATCCACGCTGCGGTAGAGGAAGTCAGGTGAGCGCCACTGATCCAGAATCCAGTCGATGCCCTCGGTCATCATCCCGGCAAAGCCTAGCTCTTTGACGACGCGCGCGATGTCGTTGTTATAGAGGCACTCGGTGTTGCGAAAGACGGTGGGGGTTTGGCCGAAATGCTTCTGAATCGCCGCCACGTGCATTTCGACCTGCCGTCGGAAGTCGGCGCGGGGGTCGCCCCACAGGCTCGACAGCGAATGGTAATAGGTCTCGGCGGTGAATTCGACCATCCCCGTGTCGGCCAGGCGCTTAAAGATGTCGAGTAGCTCTGGCTCGAAGCGTTGCGCCTGGTCGAGGAAGGTGCCCGACAGGCCAAACGACAGGCGGAAGGGCTTCTCTTGGTCCCGGTACTGATTCACCAATTCCAGCAGTAGCCGGGTGGCGGGGTAATAGCACTTTTCGGCGACCTTGCGAAAGACCGTCGCGTTCATCTCTTCGTCGAAGAGGTCATAGTGGATGTTTTCGGGTGTGCGCGGCGTGTTGGGGCGCAACGCATACGGGCGCAGCCGCTCGGGCTGGTGCGCGAAAAAGAAGATATTGACGAGCGTCATGCTGATGCTCCCTGGGGAAAATACGCCGCCCGCGTGGGCGCGCGCGCTACCCTTCCGATTATAGCACCTGCGCAGAGCGCCCGCTATCTCAGCCATTCGCCGGGGGCGGACCGCGCGGCCCTGTACCAGGGACCTATTGGGCTAGGCACCGTGACGGGGATGCGCTATGATGCGTCCATATACAACGAAAGATGCTCACCCCGGTGTGGGGCCGATGATACGCCCCCGACTACCCAAGAGGATGTAACCCACCTGATGTTGAATTTCGTCAAAGACCTGGTGTTGTCCTGGTTTCAGAACCTGGGCTATGTAGGCGTGGCCCTGGCGATGGCCATCGAAAGTTGCCTCATTCCCCTGCCGAGCGAGTTGATCATGCCCCTGGCGGGCGCGCTGACGGGGGCGGCCTTCGCCCACTCCATTGGCTTCCACGGCGGCACCTTCAGCCTCATCGGCGTCACCCTGGCGGGGGGCATCGGCAGCGTCATCGGTTCGGCGCTGGCGTACTACATCGGTGCGGCGGGCGGGCGACCGTTCATCTATCGCTATGGCAAATTCCTGTTGATCTCGCGCCACGACTTCGAGCTGGCCGACAACGCCTTCGCCAAGTATGGCAGCGCCATCGCGTTCTTTTCGCGCATGCTGCCGGTCTTCCGCACCTACATCTCGCTGCCAGCGGGCATCACGCGGATGAATCTGCCGCGCTTCCTGGCCTATAGCTTCCTGGGGTCGCTGCCGTGGTCCTTCGCGCTGGCCTTCGCGGGCTATAAGCTGGGGCAGCAATACGAGAGCATCGGCAACTTCTTGCACAAGTTCGACTATGCCATCATCGCCGTCCTGGTGGTGCTGATCGGCCTCTACGTCTATCGTCACATCCGCAACGAGCGCGCCTACGGTGCCGAAGCCACCCTCGACACCGAAGAGACCGTGAAGATGCCCCGCCAACGTTGAGGCCATCGGTCGCCGCTCGGCATCTGTGCCTGGGCGGCGACCGATGACCCCGCGAACGGGCAGCATTTGTGCGGAGAATCGGGCATAACGATACCTTCAGGAGGACCGCCCCATGCAAGATTCCGTGCAGCGCGACCAGCCGCCGGGGATGAACCGGCATCAGGTCGTCATCATCCGGCAGGTCGCCGCCGACCAGATCCAGCAAGCGCTGACCGCCTTCGCCCAGCAATTGCCGGGGGGCATGCCCCACCTGCAAGCCGCCATCAACGAGGCGGGCGCGATACTCGACCGGCTGATGCTGGCGACCGGCACCTTCGATGATGCTACCACCCAGCAATCACCGACCGCCGCCAACCCCGACCAGGCCGCCCATCGCTTGCCACTCGATCAAGCCGCCGACGGCGCAGCGGCCAATGATGTGACCTCTGGGGCGTAAATACGCTCGCCACAAGGGATATTACGCGGGGAATCAGCATGCGCTGATTCCCCGCGTTTTTGTGTGCACGCTAACGACCGCCCAAAATGCGCCAAGATACCTGACAGATGATGTCAGGTACTGGTGCGTATATCATAAAATAGTGCGATGAAGCGACCACACGCTTTGCGCGGATTTCTGGAGGCAACGATGGCGACACCACAGGGAACGAAAGAACAACCTTGGCAACTCAAAACCCCACCAGGGACGGCTGAATATACGATCTATCGCGACGACACGCGCACCCCACCCATCCTGGTCTGCACGGTGGGCACGACCATCTTACACTACGACCTGCGCTGCCTGGACGACCTGCATGCCATGCTCACCGCGCGGGGCGACTGGATGGAACTGGGCAGCGTCGACGAGCAAAAGCCCGCGAAAGAGGGCACGGTCGAGGCGTGGGCACGCTCGCCAGAAAACCCCATTGGGGGCTGGTATGGCCTCAAAAAGGGGCTGCGTGGCCGCTTCGCGATGTACATCCCCCCCTTGATGGAGGTGCTGGGCTTGGCCGAGGTCGAGCACAACCCCAAGGGTAACCGGATGCGTGCGCTATAATGTGGGCAACCCTTTTTGCTAAGGAGCCACCACCATGAGCGAATCGCCCGCCGCAACCGCTGCCCCTGCCATCACTACACCGAGCGGAGGCAAGACCCTGGCGGGCATCATGTTGCTGGTCGCGGGCGTCACCACGGCCTATTGGGTGCTATGGTTCCTCATCCCTGGCGGGCGCGACGTGCTGGCGGTGCTGCCCAAAGACGCCAGCTATCTGCACTTCGAGAATGCCTTTCCCGTCGCGGATGGTTGGTTGACGCTGACCGCGCTGGTCGCGGGCATCCAGCTCCTACGCGGCCAGGCGAGCGCGATTCCGTGGCTTTTCATGGCGGGCAGCGCGGGGGTATACCTGGGCGGCATGGACATGCTCTATGACGTCGAGAACGGCATCTACGGGCTGTGGTCGCAGAATCTGGGGGCGGTGGCGACCGAGATGGTCATCAATGTCGCTACCGTCACCATCAGCATCGGCACGCTGCTGTGGGCCTGGCGACACCGCTGAGCCAAGATACGCTCGTCAATTTGACAATGCGCCCCCGCATGGATAGCACGGGCGCGTCTTGCAGGGGAACGAATCGCCGCGCATGTGCGTCTCCTTTGGGAGGAGGTGCAGTATGGTACAGGAATCCCCACCAATGCGCGGGCGCGCATGGCGTCTCGTGGTGCCCAGCGGGTTACTGTTTGTCGTCATCGCCGGGGTGGCGTGGATAGGTGCTACCCATCATCAGACGGCACCGCGGGCTAGCAATGGTGCGGCCAATACGCATCTCACGACCGCCAGTACGGGCGCGGTGCAGCCGGTGGCGGTGTGTCCTGCCGTTCCCAGTGCCTACCAGGGGGGCGCATATCTCTACCCTGAAACCCATAAGCCTTCGCTGGGCACAGACATCAGCATTTGTGGCATTGGCTTTCAGCGCAATGAAAATGTGGTACTCACCCTGCAAAAGACGACGCTGCACGTGGTGGCCGACCAGGCTGGTTCGTTCGTCCAACCGGTACCGATTGGTGCCGCCGATTGTAATATGAAGACCGTCCTCGTGGCGCAAGGAGACCAAGGCAGCCACGCGCAGATTGCGATTGGGCAAGCGAGTGGCTGTCCACCGGTTAGCCCCTAAAGATGTATTGCCTTCCATATCGATGCATTTACTGATCTGTCATGACACAAAAGAGACCCGCGAACCGCATGAACCATACGGATTCACCCAGTTCGCGGGTCTTGGTGTGTTCCCATCATGCCCTGATGAGGGCGGACGGGAACGGCCTTGTGTCGCTAGCGCCTCAGGGAGCTATTCGTCGCCAAAAGCTGATATCGCCTGGGTGTAGGCATCCTGGTTGGGTGTATTCACCCCAGGGTTGCCCCGGAAGTCCGTCCAGCAGGGATGGAAGGTGAGGTCCGCACCTATCGAAACAGCGGTATAGTCCCCGATGAAGACGCCTTGCAGCGTCTTGCCGGTGACGGCCCCGATGCCCACGAACTGTACCTGCGGATTTTCGGACTGCTTGGTGATGCGATGAATGCTCTTTTGCGCCATATTACGCAACCCAGAGCCGTTGTCATCATCCGTGACGCCACTTTTGGCGTAGGCGTAGTCGAGGTTGATGCCCGTGGGATCGTAGGCACGGGTGTAGAACGTCACCACCACCCGGCCAGCGAAGGCAGCGACGGCGGGGAACACCTCGTCCGCGCTGGTGCCGATCTGCGCGGGCTGGGTCCACTTGGTGCCGTTATTCGACGAAATGACGAAGGCGTCACCGTTGGTCTTGATCGATTGGCCGCTGCTGTTGTATTGTCCATTGCGGTCATCAGCCCAGGTGATGTAGAGACGACCCGTTAGGCGGTCGAAGGCCATCTGGGGGAAGCTGTTGATGCGGAAGTTTTCGCCCGTCAGGGTCGAGCGCCCAGTATCGGGGTTTCCGGGGAAGTCGAAATCGGTAGCGGCTTCGGTGTTGGTGAAGGTCTTGCCGCCATTGGTCGATTTCGCGACCACCACCGCGTCATGGTCGGTCGCCTGATCGCACGCCAGTGTCTGGCAGACGGCGGTTTCGTAGGCGACATACAGTTCCCCATGGTTCCCGACCTGGGGAATGGAGCCGGTGCCAAATGAGGTGATGCCCGTGGTGAAGGTCGCCGTGGCCGGGCTGGCCTGTGTCGGTGCGGACCAGGTTTTGCCAAAGTCCTTGGAGGCCGAAACCAAAATCGGCGATTCCAGATAATTGCCCGCGCTGTCAAAGGTGAAGTGCGTCCACGAGACGTAGACGCGCCCGCTAAAGGGATCTGCCGTGACCCACTCTTTGTCGTTGAAGAAGTTGGTGGGCAACGGATTCCCCGCCGCATCGACGCCATCCAGATAGATGGTGCTCGGTGCTGCCCACGTCTTGCCACCATCGTGCGAAACGCTCATGGTGATGCCGCTGGCAGCATTCAGGCGGCTAAATACCAGGTTGGCATAATACACCGTGTTGAGCGGGCCAAAGGCGATGGCCGGGTCGCCCGCTGAATCCATATCCGAGAGCGCGCCCGTCGCGCCGGTCTGGAAGGTGAGGCCGGGGAGCACGACGTTCTTCCACGTCTTGCCACCGTTGAAGGTGGCATAGGCCCAGCCTGAGCCATCATTGCGCCCTTCGCGGGTGTTGAAAAGGCGATAGTCATTGGCACCCGCCACGCTGTTGGCCGAATTGAAGGGATTCGTGGCGATGGTGGTTTCATTCTGCGCGGCCTGACAGCCCGTCTGTGAGCCGACCCCGACGGTGGTATCACCGACGATCTGGTCCACATTCGGTGCCGGGTTGGCATAGGGATTCACCCCGCCAATGTAGGACTGGCAGAGCGCCGAGAGCGTGGGGGTCGAATCAATGGTGTCGCTATCGTCCTCGTTGCCCCCGGTCTTCTTGAATGTGCCATTGGGGGAATTCCGCGCGAGCGGGGTGAGATTATGGCGCAAATGCGCGGCAGCCTTCGCATGATAGGTGCGCGGACCAGGGGCAGCGTGTGCACGCCCAGGACCAGCGGCGATGAAGATGCCTAGCGCGGCGACCATTACCAGCGCCAGCGTGCCATTGATGATCAACGCTCGTTTCGACATGATGCGACTTTTCACGCGTGCTCCTTCTACGAGAGGAAAAACAGCACACTCTTTTACGATCACCTTTGACCGACGCTTGTGTGCTGAAGCGTCTTGATACATATAACGCATATCTGTCACGTGATTAACTGCTTCTCTGGTATCTTTACTGGTTTTGATCCGCTGCCTCCCAGCGTTTGTCCATTCTTGATGAGTGCCAATGCACGATAACCGCGCGGCGTTGGTCGAATCCCCCAGATGCGCTATAATACGGGCAAACGATATCTGGGGAAATAACAGCCATGACGATGCGCGATTCCGCTTTTCTCGATGCCGTGGGGCAACGGGTGATCATCTATGATGGCGCGATGGGCACCACCCTGCAACGCCTGGACCTGACCCCCGACGACTACGGCGGCGCGTCGTTGGACGGCTGCCCCGAGGCGCTCAACCTCTCGCGGCCCGACGTCATCGCGGACATCCACGCGGCGTACTTCGCGGCGGGCGTGGACGTGGTGGAAACCAACACCTTCACCGCCAGCCGCCTCAAGCTGGATGACTATAGCCTGGGCAGCCAGACCTACGAGATCAACCACGCCGCCGCGCGCATCGCCCGCGTCGAGGCCGACCGTCACAGCACCCTCGCGCAGCCGCGCTTCGTCGCTGGCTCGATGGGGCCGACAGGGATGCTGCCCTCGGGCAACGATCCGGTGCTGAGCAACATCACCTATACGGATCTCGTCGAGATCTATCGTGAGCAGGCGCGCGCCCTGATCGAGGGCGGGGTAGATGTGTTGCTGCTGGAAACCAACCAAGACATCCTCGAAGTGCGCGCGGCCATCACGGGCATCAAGCGCGCGTGGGACGACACGGGCATCTGGCGACCGATCCAGGCGCAGGTGTCGCTCGACACCAGCGGGCGCATGCTGCTGGGCACCGACATCGCCGCCGCCATGAGCATCCTGACGCACCTGGGCGTGGATGTCGTGGGGCTGAATTGCTCGACAGGGCCGCAGCACATGCGCGTGCCGGTGCAGTACCTCAGCGAATATTGTCCGCTCCCGATCTCCACCATCCCCAACGCGGGCCTGCCGCTGAATGTCAACGGTCAGGCGGTGTATCCACTGGAGCCACAGCCGATGGCCGAGGCATTGGCGAGCTTCGTCGGTGAGTTGGGCGTCAACATCATCGGGGGCTGCTGCGGCACCACGCCGGAGCATATGCGCGCCATCGTCGCGGCGGTGGCGGCGCTGCCAGCGGCGCAGCGCGCATGGCCCCAGCGCCGCGTGCAAGAGCGACGCGACCTCAGCGTGCCCTTCGTCGCCAGCGGCATGCGCGCGACCGATCTGCACCAGAATCCGCGTCCGATGATCGTCGGCGAGCGCGTCAACGCCCAGGGCAGCCGCAAGATCAAGCAAGCTCTGATGCGCGACGACTACGATGCCCTGGTGGTGGTCGCCCGCGATCAGGTGGAATGGGGCGCACACACGCTGGATGTGCAGGTCGCCCTGACCGAGCGCGGCGACGAGGCCAACCAGATGCGCCACGCCGTCAAGGCCCTGTCGATGGGCGTGGAAGCCCCCCTCGTCTTCGACTCGACCGAGGCGGACGTCCTGAAGGTCGCGCTGGAAACGTACCCCGGTCGCGCCATCATCAACTCGATCAATCTGGAAAATGGGCTGGGCAAGGTCGAGGCGGTGCTGCCGTTGGCGCAAGAGCACGGCGCGGCGGTGGTGGCCCTGACCATCGACGAAGAGGGCATGGCCAAGACTGCCGACCGCAAATTCGCCGTCGCCCAGCGCATTTATGATATCGCCACCAAGGATTATGGCTTGCCGCCCGACGCGCTGATCTTCGACGCGCTCACCTTCCCCGTCACCACCGGGCAGGAGGATCTGCGGACCTCCGCCGTCGAGACGCTGGCGGCGCTGCGGCGCATCAAGGCTGAGCTGCCGGGCGCGCTGACCATCTTTGGCGTCAGCAATGTGTCGTTCGGGGTGCAGCCGCACGCCCGCGCCGCGCTGAATAGCGTCTTCCTCTACCACGCCGTCGCGGCGGGGCTGGACCTCGCCATCGTCAACCCCGCGCACATCACGCCGTATTCCGAGATCGACTCCGACGCGCGCCGGGTCTGCGACGACCTGATCCTCAACACCGACCCCGATGCCCTGCCGCGCTTCATCGCCTATTATGAGGAACACGGCACGCCCCAGGCCATCGAGGAGCGCGCCGACCCGATGGAGGGCATGTCGGTCGAGCAAAAGATCCACTACATGATCTTGCATCGCAAGAAAGACGGCATCGACGCGCTGATCGACCAAGCGATTGCGCGACGGGTGGGGGAGCGGACCGAGACGCGACACGACGACCTAGAAGCACGCGAAGAAGTGGGGGTCGCAGACGCCCGCGCGATCCTCGATGCTTCGGATGCCACGACGCGGGGCGAGTGCGCCGTCGCGGTGCTGAACACCGTGCTGCTGCCCGCGATGAAAGATGTCGGCGACCGCTTCGGCGCGGGTGAATTGATCTTGCCCTTTGTGCTGCAATCTGCTGAGGTGATGAAAAAGTCCGTCGCGCATCTAGAGCAGTATCTGGAACGCACGGAGGGGTACACCAAGGGCAAGGTCGTGCTGGCGACCGTCTTTGGCGACGTGCACGACATCGGCAAAAATCTGGTCAACACCATCCTTTCCAACAATGGCTACACGGTCTATGACCTGGGCAAACAGGTGCCGCTCAACACCATCATCGACAAGGCCATCGAGGTCGGGGCGGATGCCATCGGCCTGTCGGCGCTGCTCGTCAGCACCAGCAAGCAGATGCCCCTGTGCGTGCAGGAATTAGACAAGCGTGGCCTCAGCTTCCCCATCATCATCGGCGGCGCGGCCATCAACCGCGCGTATGGGCGGCGCATCCTGTGGGTCGGCGACGAGGCGGACCCCTCGCGCCACCCCTACCCCTCGGGCGTCTACTATGCGCGCGACGCCTTCGAGGGCCTGGACCTGATGGACCAATTGGTCGATCCCGCTCGCAAGACGGCGCTCTTTGAGCAAACGGTGCATGACGCTGGCCCCGTCACCGCTGAGGAGGGGCAACAGGCGAACCCGCGCCCAGCCGTGGCAAAGGCTGCCCCAGCGCCCGTCGTGGTGGCAGGGAATGCCGCGCGCTTCCCCGCGTCCATCCCCACGCCGCCGTTTTGGGGGCCGCGCGTGCTGGACCGCATCGGCATCGAGGATCTGCTGCCGCACCTGGACCGCAATGCGCTGTTTCGCGGGCGCTGGGGTGGCAAGGCCCACGGTGCGGAATATCAGCGGCTGGTGCGCGAGGAATTCGAGCCGCGCCTGGCCGAGATGGTGCGCCGCGCCCGCCTGGACCGCACGATGGAGCCACGCGCGATCTATGGCTATTACCCCTGCGCGACGGATGGCGATGCCCTGGCGGTCTACGATCCCGCTGATGCGGCGCACGAGATCGCGCGTTTCGCCTTCCCCCGCCAACCAGACGGCGAACGGCTGTGTCTGGCGGATTACTTCGCGCCGCTAGGGGCACCGGAGCGCGATGTGGTCGCCTTTCAGGTCGTCACAATGGGCGCGCGCGCGACCGAGCAGATCGACGCGCTGCAAGCCAAGGGCGCGTACACCGACGCCTTCTTTTTGCATGGCCTGGGCGTGCAATTGGCCGAGGCGCTGGCCGAATATGTAAACGCGCAGATCAAGGTCGAGCTCGGCCAGGCTGATGAGCAGGACGCCCCGCGCCGCTATAGCTGGGGCTACCCTGCCATCCCCGATCTCGCAGACCACGCGCGGCTCTTCGCGCTGTTGCCCGTCACGGAATCCATCGGCGTCGACCTCACCACCGCGTATCAGTTGGTGCCCGAGCAATCCACCGCCGCGCTGGTGGTGCACAACCGCGCCGCTAGCTATTTCAGTGTGCGCGAGGGGTGAAGGGGATGAGATACTTTCATCAACGAGGAGCATTTGCAGCGAATAGTGGCCTAGATAGGAGGGAGGGTCTATGGCAGTAACATCTACTGTCGCGTTAGAGGTCGCACGCTTCATCGCTCGGCGTCCCTCGCCGGAGCAGGTTATCGCATTTCAACCCTCCCCTGAATCAGTGGAGCGCGCTTATGCGCTCATCGCTGCTGAGCGAGCGGGCATACTGAGCGAAAACGAACGGCAAGAAATGGAAAGGTATCTTGCCATGCAACACATGATGATCCTCGCAAAAGCTGAAGCACGTCAGCTCCTCCAACTTGCATTTTATAGCAACGCGCGGTGACATTGAGGGGGCGGGCGGTGAAAACCGCGCCTGAACGCCTGCGGGCGAGGGCTTGGCTTGAGCGCGTTCTCCCGACGTTATCGATTATGTCGCGTATCATGCGGTGAGGCTGTGCGCGAATCATGCCACACCCAATCACGCCCCCCTCGCCCGCAGGCGTTCAGGCGCGGTTTTCACCGCCCGCCCCCTCGCGTTCGTGGGCCAACGACGCCAGGGATTGCTGGTTCACCTGATAGGTGCGCCCGCTCCATTCCACGCCGCGTCCACTGGCCTGCCGCCAGGCGACGCGGGCCAGCAGCGCCGTCATGAAGGCCCCGCCGAGGGGATGCGCCCAGCCCCACAGCCGCGAATGGCGCATCTGCCCGTCCAACTGCCAGCGATAGGCGAGGATTGCGGCGGTTTGCAGCCCGCCCAGGATGGCGAGTTCGCGGCGGCGCGACACCAGCCCCACCAGCGCCAGCGCGAAGGGCAGGATCGTCCCGATGGGCAACCCCACCGCCATCAGCGCGAAGAGCAGCGGCCCACCTCGGCTGCCGGTGTAGGCGTTTTTGCTCCAGCCGCGCCACTGCTCGCGGGCATTGCGATACATGCAGACGCTGACGTAATCGGTGCCGTTCAGCACGGCCACGCGTCCGCCCTGGCGCTTCACCGCCGCCGCCAGGTCGCGGTCGTCCACCACGCTGGCGCGCAGGGCGGGGCCAGCATAGCCCCCCGTCGCGTCATAGGCCGCGCGGCGAATCAGCAGGAATTGCCCGTTGGCGATGGCCGCCGCGCGGGCCGGATTCATCACCTGCGCGGGGGGATATTGCGCGGTGATGCCCATCACCACGACGGGGAAGATGATGTGCGCCGAAATGTCGGGGTACTCCATCTGCGAGACGAGCGAAAAGAGGTCGGCGTGGCGCGCGGTGGCCTCGCGCATGGCCCAGGCGAGTGCATCGGGGCGGTGCAGCGTATCCGCATCGGTGAAAAGCAACCAATCGCCACCCGCGTGCGCCGCGCCCACCGCCATGGCGTGTGGCTTGCCCGCCCAGCCGGGGGGCAGCTCGCCCGCGCGGATCACCCGCAACCGTGCGCCGCCTGGACCGCGCTGCATCTCCGTCAGGATCTGCGGGGTAGCGTCGGTTGAGCCGTCATCCACCACCACGACATCATAGTTGGGGTACGACTGCGCCAGCAACGATGCCACGCAGCGGTGGATGTTGCGCGCCTCATTGCGCGCGGGGACGATGATGGTGACGTGCGGCTGCTCACCCGCCAGGGGCAGGCCGCGTTGGTCGGCGCGCGCGCGGTGCTCGCCCAACCACGTCTCCCAGATCTGCCGACCATAGAAGCCGACCACGCCGAGGGTCATCATCCACAAAAAGAGTCGCCACACACGCCGCGCCATTCGTCCACCTCATGCCATGCATTTATTATCCTAATTGTAGCAATCGGCAGGGGGGCGTGACGAATGATAGGAGATTTCGCGGTATCTGGCGGGAAATGGCGACTTCGGCGCACGTGCCCCGCACCGCGCTAGCGCGAGGCTTTTTGGATGGCCTCCATCACGGCTTGCTTTTTGCGGGCAGCTTGCTGGGTCTGGGCCAGGGCGACGACGGCGGCGGCGATATCTTGCGTGGCGCGCGGGCGGGCGAACTGGCGCACGGCGAGCGACTGGTTGATGCGCAGTTCGGGCGTGGCGAAAAGGTCGCTGACGGCGGCCAGCAGGGTTTCGCCCGTCAGATCTTTATCGAGCACCACATGCGCGGCACCGTGCTTGGCGAAGGTCGCGGCGTTGACTTCCTGGGGCGAGCCGCTGAAGCCGGGGGGCAATGGCACGAGGATGCTGGGCTTGCCAAGGACGGCCAGCTCGGCCAGCGTCGCCGCGCCCGAGCGGCAGATGACGGCATCCGCTGCCGCGAGCGCGGTGGGCATCTCTTCATTCAGATAGGCGACCATGCGGTAACGTTGGGCGACGTGCTCTGGCAGACCCGCCACCTGGGCCTGGGCGCGGGGCTGCATCTCATCATAGGTGAATTGGCCGTTGATGTGGAGGATCTGGAAGCGTTCCAGCAGAGAGGGCAGGCTGTCGATGACGGCTTCGTTGAGGTGTCGCGCGCCTTGGCTGCCCCCCGTCACGACCAGCAAGGGAAAGGCGGGGTTAAAGCCGAGCGTGCGCTTGTGGGCGCGCACATCGGACCCCATCACCGCCAAGATGCCCTCGCGCACGGGGTTGCCGAGCAGTCGCGTCTTGCCCTTCGGGAAGTATGCCAGCGAATCCTCGAACGAGACCGAGATGCGCGCGGCGATGGGGCGCAGCAGCCGATTGGCGAGGTTGGGCGACACGTCTTGCTGATGGATGAGGACGGGCACCCCCATCCGCCGCGCCGAGAAGCCCGCTGGGACGGCGACATAGCCGCCGCTGGTAAAGACAGCGTGGGGGCCAAAGGCGCGCAGATGCCGCTGCGCCTCTAGGAAGCCCATGGGCACGCGGGCTAGGTCGCGCACGGTCCGTGCTGACCAATAGCGATGCAGCCGCCCGGCGTGCACCGTCACCAGTTGAAAGCCCGCCTCGGGCACCAGGCGCGTCTCTAGCCCATCGGCGTCGCCCAGATAGAGGATCTCTGCGCCGTACTGGCTGCGCAGTTCGCGGGCGATGGCCAGCGCGGGGTAGATGTGCCCGCCCGTGCCGCCGCCCGACACCAGAATGCGCAGCCGCTGTTGCTCGGCGCGGCGTTCGAGGGTGTCGGCCTCACTGATGTCGCGCTGGTCTCGTGGATTCATTCGCCCTCGCCCTTCTCGTGCTCAGCAGTCTTGTCGCCTCTATTATCGCTCATTGTGTCAGGATAGATAGTACTTCTTGAGTCATGGTCTGACGGAGCCGCGTCTATCTTTGGTTCGATAGTACCATGTTTCCGCATGGGGAGGTATCGGCCCCCGCGTATATCGCCGCTGATTGTCTTGTGGGGCAACTCCAGGGGTATCGGCGCGCCTGGGCCGCGTGGCTGGCTCGCGAAGAGGTGGACTGCCACGCCGAAAATTTGGTATGGATTAGGGGACTGATCGTCTTTGTACCCCTTTTGGGGAACGTTTGCGCGCAGAAAGGAATTGGCGTGTCCTCGTTCCCGAGTCGACACGCTGTAGACCTCATGACGAAACGGAATTTGCTCATCGGTGGTCGCCTCTTTTTCGGGGCATTTACCCTCTTCGCGGTTGGGGTGCAACTGGTTCGCAGCATCAGCCTCAAGTTCAGCGTGGTGAGTTATTTCAGCTATTTCACGAATCTCTCGAACATCTTTGCCTCGGTGGTGTTTATCATTGGGGCGGTCTATCTGATCCAGCGGCGCACACCCAGCGCCAGGGATGAAGTCATCCGGGGGGCATCGGTCGTGGCGATGGCGGTGGTCGGCATCGTTTTCAGCTTGCTGCTGCGTAATGAGGATTTAGGCGGATTGCTGGCCTGGGTCAACTTCGTGGTGCACTTCTTGATGCCCATCGCCGTGGTCGCGGATTGGCTCATCCAGCCGCCCAAGACGGCGATGGGCACGCCTCAGGTCGCCACGTGGCTGGTGTACCCGCTCGTCTATCTGGTCTACACCTTGGCGCGCGGTCCTGTGGCGAAGTTCTATCCTTATCCGTTCCTGAATCCGGCCAACGGCGGATACGGGACCGTCGCCCTCTATAGCGTCGCCATCTTCGTCATCTTCTTGCTCTTCGGGGGCCTCCTCGCGTTCCTGGGCAATCGGCTGCCCCGCGCGGTCGCGGAGGGCTAGCGAATCCTGTGAGGCGGATGGTTCCGTTGCCCGAGACGAATAGTACCAGTAGTTGACGGTGCTGATGAATGGATGGGCATAATGTGGCCAAGACCTTGTCTACTTTGTCACGTTCTGTGGCAACTGGCGGCATTTCGGGCTACTTTTCCCCTGCTGGTGCGTTACAAAGAACAGACGACACGGAACGTGCATAGGTTTCGTAGATGTTTTGTCAGGGATGATGAGGGCGAGGCATGGCCAACGGCATCATCGAGCAGATCAAGGAACGGCTCGACATCGTCAATGAGATTGGCAATGTCGTGGCGCTCAAACGCGCGGGCAAGGCTTATCGTGGGCTGTGCCCCTTCCATAATGAACGTTCGCCCTCCTTTTACGTCTTCCCCGAAAGCAAGACGTGGCGCTGCTTTGGCTGCAATGAGGGCGGCGACGTCTTTACCTTCGTCGCCAAGCAACAGACGCTCGACTTTCCCGAGACGCTGAAGCTGCTGGCCGAAAAGGCGGGCATCGACACCAGCTTCGATGATGGTCCGCGCGAACCCTCCGAGCAGACCAAGGCCCGCCAGCGGCTGCGCGCCATGAATGACACCGCCGCCGTCTGGTTTCACCACCAACTACTGACCGCGCCCGCCGCGCAATATGCCCGCGCGTACCTGCAATCGCGCGGCATCAGCAACGAGAGCATCGAACGCTTCCGGCTGGGCTACGCGCCCGATGGTGACCAACTGACGCGCTACCTGTGCGCCGCCGACTACACCGATGATGAGATCGTCACGGCGGGGCTGGCGCGTCGCCGCGACGCCGAGCGCGGCCAGGGCCTCTACGATTATTTTCGCAACCGCGTCATCTTCACCATCCACGATATCCGCGAGCAGACCATCGGCTTCGGTGGTCGCGAGCTGGGCGGCGGCACGCCGAAATATCTGAACTCGCCGCAAACGTTGCTCTTCGATAAATCGACCACGCTGTATGGGATGGATCTGGCGCGCGAGGCGGTGCGCAAGGGCGACGAGATCGTCATCGTCGAAGGCTACGTCGACGCGCTGATGGCGCATCAATACGGCTTTCGCAACACCGTCGCCATCATCGGCAGCGCCATCACCACTCGCCACGTGCAGGTGATCAAAAAGCTGACGCGTCGCCTGGTGCTGGCGCTGGACCCCGACGCCGCTGGTGAGGCCGCGACGCTACGGGGCATCCAGGTGGCGCAAGAGGGCTTTGACCGCGAACTCATCCCCATTCCGGTGCCGAGCACCGCGCCCGCCCAAAAGCCGCGCAAGGGCAAGCATGGCGACGCCGCCCCACAGGGCATGGTGCGCTTTGAGGAGCAGGTGAATGCCGAGATCCGCGTGCTGTCGTTGCCTGACGGCGTCGACCCCGATGAATTCATCCGTGCCGACCCCCCGGCGTGGGAGGCGGCGGTAAAGGATGCCCAGCCGCTCATCGACTTTTACTTCACCCGCCTGGTGGCCGACCTGGATCTGCGGAGTCCCTCGGGTAAGGCGGAGGCAGGGCGCAGGCTCTTTCCCGTCCTCGCGCCCATCGCTGACCGTGTGAAGCAGGATGCGTACATCCGGCAATTGGCGAGCCTCTTGCGTATCCCCGAAGAAGATGCCTATGCCGAGTTACGCAAGTATCGCCGCGAACATACGGCCCATCAGGGGGCGCAGGCAAGGACGCAAGCCCCGGAATCATTAGCCGAAAAGTACCAATCTGGTGAGGAGGCAAAGGACCCCTCACCTGCCCAAATGCTCCCCGTCTTGGGTGCCGCGAACCCTGGTGCCGCCTTGGAGGGACACTGCATCAGCATCCTGCTGGCGTACCCCGAAGTCATCCCTGAGGTATGTGTTATACTTGGGGCAAGTGACTTTTGGGGAACAGAGACACGATCCCTTTTTTCCTTGCTTGCTGTCGTGGGGGGGCCGCGCTCGCGGTCCACGATGGAGGCGTTTCTGGCGACGCAGCCAGAGCCACTCCGCCACGAAGCAGCGCGCCTGACCGCCCAATATGCGGCGCAGCCAGATCTGGACCGCACGCAGCTTGCGAAAACTGCGCGCCAGATCGCTTTTCGGATCAAGCGCCAGCGGCTGAAAGACGCCATCAACGAAATCACATATCTTCAACGAGATGCGGAGCAGATGAGCGACCAGGAAACGGGCCGCACGTTGCGCCAGCAGGCACAACGTCTGACCCTAGAACTGCACAAGCTGGATGCTGCGCACGTGTTGCAAACCTAGATGACGCGAGGGACGGTGTCGCGGCTGCCCAGGTACGGCACCCGAGATGCTATAACTCTGGTGGAGGGATGACAGATGGGTAATCGTGATCGTGGGTTAGCGACCCCCAAGGGGCCTGGCAA
>JBBQSR010000007.1:0-21642 GCA_038234855.1 Ktedonobacterales bacterium
GCCCCAGCTTGAGGCGCAAAAGAAGCGCCGCCAAGAGGAACGCGCCAAGACGCGCCAGGCCGCCCGCGCACGCGGCGAGTCGGGTGTGGCTGCGGAAACCGACGACGCCACCGATGCCGCCGAGGGCGAGGCCGAGCAAACGACCTCCACCGCGCGCGCCACGACGGAGCGGCGGCGCGGTCGCACGGGCGGCGGCCTGGGTCCCTTCCAGGTGCTGCGCGAAGTCGACGCGCCAGGGGATGACGAAGTGACCATCGGCCAGGTGGTCGATACCGAGATCTTCGGCGTGGGCGACTTCGTCGATGTCATCGGCACCAGCAAGGGCAAGGGCTTCCAGGGCGTCATGAAGCGCCATGGCTTCCACGGTGGCCAGCGCACCCACGGTCAGTCTGACCGCGAGCGCGCCCCCGGTTCCATCGGCGCGGGCACCACGCCAGGGCGCGTCCTCAAGGGCACGCGCATGGGTGGCCGCATGGGCAACGACCAGATCACCATCAAGGCGCTCGAAGTGGTCCAGTCTGACGCCGAACGCAACCTGCTCGTCATCAAAGGCTCGATCCCCGGAGCCAACGGCGGCATCATCCTGATTCGTAAACAGAAGGTGGGGTATTAAGCCATGGCGACGGCAAAGATCTATGATCTGACGGGCCAAACGGTCGGCGAGCAAGACTTGGCTGATGGCGTGTTTGGCATGCCCGTCAACGAGGCTGTGCTGCATCAGGTCGTGACCTCGCAGATGGTCAATCGGCGTCAAGGCAATGCCTCGACCAAGACGCGCGCCCAGGTGAGCGGCGGCAACAGCAAGCCGTATCGCCAAAAGGGCACCGGTCGCGCCCGTCAGGGTTCGACCCGCGCCCCGCAGTTCCGGGGTGGCGGCAACGTCTTTGGCCCGCATCCCCACGCCTACGAGCACAAGATCAATCGCAAGATGAAGCGCATCGCCATCCGCTCGGCCCTCTCAGACAAGGCGCTCAATGAGCGCGTGCTGATGGTGCAAGAGACGACGATGGACGCGCCGAAGACGAAGACGATGATCACCTTCTTCGAGTCCCTGGCACTGACCGACGATTACCACAAGGTACCCTCGGTGCTGGTGCTGCTGGGCGAGCGCGACGAAAACTTCATCGCCTCCATCGGCAACATCCACCACGTCAAATACACGCATGTGACGGCCATCAACGTGGTCGAACTGATGAAACACGATTATCTGATGCTGTCGCCCGACGCGCTGGCCTTCATCGAAGCGACCTTTGATGACGGTGTGGCGGATGACGCGGAAGGGGAGGCCGAATAGCCATGGAACTCACCGAAGTCATTCGTCGGGGCATCGTCACCGAGAAATCGGTCGCCATGCAGCAGCCCGCCGCCAATCAGGTCAAGCGCCAGCAGGTCTTGCAGCAGCGCGAACGCGACGGCCAAGAAGTCAAGATGATCGAGCTGACGCACAAGTACGTCTTTGAGGTCGCCCTGCACGCCACGAAGGTCCAGATCCGCCAAGCGGCGGAACTGCTCTTCCCTGACATCACGGTGCTCTCGGTCAACACGATGCGCATCCCCGGCAAGACCAAGACCATCCGCACCCGCAAGGGCGCGCGACGGACCCCGGCCAAGCCCTGGAAAAAGGCGATCATCACCGTCCGCGCGGACGAAATCATCTCCATGTTGCAGCCGTAACCAATTCTGGTTGAGGAGGAACAGCAATGCCCATTCGGCAATATCGACCAACCTCGCCGGGACGGCGCGGCATGTCGGTCAACACATTCGAGGAAATCACGCGGTCGCGGCCCGAAAAGTCGCTGGTCGAGTCCAAGCCGTCGAAGGCGGGTCGCAACAACCAGGGGCGCATCAC
Organism: Ktedonobacterales bacterium; assembly: GCA_038234855.1. GTDB lineage: Bacteria > Chloroflexota > Ktedonobacteria > Ktedonobacterales > JACDGC01 > JACDGC01. The sequence goes on from JBBQSR010000007.1 coordinate 1,850, forward strand.
GACGCGCCACCGCGGCTCGGGCGTCAAGCGCCGCTATCGCATCATCGACTTTAAGCGCGACAAGGACGGCGTGCCCGCCAAGGTCGCCACCATCGAGTACGACCCGAACCGCTCGGCGCGCATCGCGTTGCTGCATTACGTAGACGGCGCGAAACGCTACATCCTGGCACCCCTGGGGCTGAAGGTCGGCGACATGCTGATGTCTGGCCCCGATGCCGAGCCGCGCGTCGGCAACGCGATGCCGCTGAAGAACATCCCCCAGGGCTTGGTCATCCACAACATCGAGTTGACGCGCGGGCGCGGCGGCCAGCTCGTGCGCGGCGCGGGCACGGGCGCGCAGCTCATGGCGAAGGAAGGCGACTACGCCAACGTCCGCCTGCCCTCCGGCGAGCAGCGCCTCATCCACATCCTCTGCAAAGCGACCATCGGCCAGGTCGGCAACGTCGACCACGCCAATGTCAGCATCGGCAAGGCCGGTCGCGCCCGCAAGATGGGTCTGCGGCCAGAGGTACGCGGCTCGGTCATGAACCCGGTCGACCACCCCCATGGTGGCGGCGAAGGTCGCGCGCCACGCGGCGGGCCGCCGCGCACGCCCTGGGGCAAGCCCGCCATGGGCCTGCGCACTCGCCACAACAAGCGAACCGATCAATTCATTGTGCGCCGCCGCAACGCGGGCCGCAGCAAGAAAGGATAACGAATAGATGTCACGCTCGACAAAGAAGGGGCCTTACATCCATCCTTCGCTGCGCAAGAAAATCTCCGCGATGCTGCGCAGCGGCGACAAACGGCTCATCAAGACGTGGTCGCGCTCCTCGACGATTTTGCCGCAGATGGTGGGGCTGAGCATCGGGGTGCACAATGGCAAAACCCACGTGACGGTCTACATCAGCGAAAACATGGTCGGTCACAAGCTGGGCGAGTTCGCGCCGACGCGCCGCTTCCCCGGCCACGCGGGCAGCAAAGACGAAAAGACGGCCTCGCGCCGTTAGGAAGGGACGAACAAAGCCATGGAAGTTCGCGCGATTTTGCGGGACATCGGCATCTCACCGCGCAAAGTGCGGCTGGTGACGGAAGCCGTCAAGGGACGCAAGGTCAGCACGGCGCTGGATCTGTTGCGGTTCATCCCCAACGCCTCTGCTGGCCCGGTGCTCAAACTGATCAATTCAGCGGTCGCCAACGCGGAAAACAATTACGCGCTGGATGCCAACGAACTCTACATCATCCAGATCGTCGCCGACGAAGCGCCACCGATGAAGCGCATGCGCATCGCGTCGCGGCGCGGCCCGGCGCGCATTCGCAAACGCCGCTCGCACATCACCGTCGTCATCTCGGATGAGTACGAACTCGTCCCCCATGCCTACAAACGGCGTCATCACGGGCGCTAAAGCGTGTTCGCGTCGGGCGGCTTCATCGCTAACCGACGCGCCCGCAAGCTAAAGGAAGGTACCAATTTGGGACATAAAGTGCATCCAATGGGCTTCCGGCTGGGTGTCATCAAAGGATGGCAATCGCGCTGGTACGCCGACGAAAAGCATTACAAAGACCTGTTGGCCGAGGACCGCGTCATCCGCGACCTCATCAACAAGGAACTCGCCAACGCCGCCGTGGCGCGCATCGAGATCGAGCGCGTCGCGGGCACCCAGATCAGCGTGACCATCTTCACGGCGAAGCCGGGTGTGGTCATCGGCAAGAGCGGCGAAAAGGTGGACCGCCTCCGCATCGCTTTGGAAAAAGCGACCAAAAAGAAAGTTCACCCCAAGATCATGGAGATCCGCCAGCCGGACCTCGAAGCGATCTTGGTCGCCAACAGCATCGCCGAGCAGCTTGAGAAGCGCATCTCGTTCCGCCGCGCCATGAAGCAAGCCGTCCAAAAGACGATGAAGATGGGCGCGAAGGGCATCAAGATCGTCTGCTCGGGTCGCCTGGGCGGCGCGGAGATCGCCCGCACCGAGCGCGAGGTCGAGGGATCGGTGCCGCTGCAAACGCTGCGCGCCGACATCGACTTCGCCATCGGTGTCGCCAAGACGACCTATGGCACCATCGGCATCAAGGTGTGGATCTATCGTGGCGACGTGCTCTCGGGCACCCGCCGCCAGACGCCCACCGCGACCGAGGCGACGGGCGAGCGCCGTCCGCCGCGCCGCGACGACCGGCCACCCCGCCGCGATGGCGACCGTGACCGTGGTCCGCGCCGCGACGGCGACCGTGGTGGTCCCCGCCGCGATGGTCCCGGCGGTGGCGCACGCGGCCCGCAGGGTGGGGGCGGCTATAACCGTGGCCCCCGGCCCGAGGGCAGCGGCGGCTTCCGCCCGGCTGGCCCAGGTGCGCCCGGCGCGCCGCGTCCCGCTGGCGAGGGTGGTTTCCGCCCCGCTGGTGAGGGCGGCTTCCGGCCCCAGGGTCCCGCTGGTCCCCGGCCTGAGGGCGGCTTTCGCCCGGCTGGCCCGGTGAACCCCACCGCGAGCGATCAGCCATCGACCCCGGCACCCGCGCCGACGCCGAATCCGGCTCCCGCGCAGGAAAACACGGCACCTGCTCCGGCACCCGCCACTGAGCAGCGGACAGAGACAGCAGAATAGGATAGCAGCGACGGGGGCAGGCGCGGCAAGCGCGAACCACCCCCGCCCCGCCGGAGGAAGCAGACATGTTGTTGCAGCCATCGCGAACGAAGTTTCGCAAGCAGCATCGCGGTCGCATGCGAGGGCAAGCGACCCGTGGCAACACCATCGCATTTGGTGAATTCGCCTTACAGGCGTTGGAACCGTGCTGGATGGAAGCCAAGCAGATCGAGGCGGCGCGCCGCGCCATCAACCACCACCTGAAGCGTGGTGGCAAGGTGTGGATTCGCGTCTTCCCCGACAAACCCGTCACCGCCAAGCCCGCCGAGACGCGCATGGGCAGCGGCAAGGGCGCGCCCGACCACTGGGTGTGCGTCATCAAACCAGGCCGCATTCTCTTTGAGATCGGCGGCGTCAGCGAAGAACTGGCCCGCGAAGCCATGCACCTGGCCTCCTACAAACTGCCGGTGCATACCAAATTCCTCGTGAAGGGAGAGAGCGAAAGTGTCGAAGCTTAGTTTGCCCGCCACCCGCCTTTCTCTGACGGGAGGCACGCGATGAAACTGACCGATCAACGGCTGCGCACGCGGCGGCAGATGGTCCGCGAAATGACCACCGCCGACGCCCTGCAAGAGCTGGCCGACAAGCGGCTGGAACTGTTTAACCTGCGCGTGCAGGCGACCCGTGGCGAACTGAAAAACCAACGCCTCTTCGCCGTGACGCGCAAAGATATCGCCCGTTTGCTCTTCAAGCTGCATATGGAGGCGCTGCAACCCGAGGAACTGGAGTTCGTCGACGCCGCCGATGAGGAAGCCGCGCTGCCCGCCAGCGAAGAGGAATTGGCGTTGCCCCCCGGCGATGATGAAGAAGAGGAGGCGACGAAGTGACGACGCCTGAGTCTAAGAAGGCTCCGCACCGCGCCCAAACGAAAACGGGCAAGGTCGTCAGCGACAAGATGCAAAAGACCATCGTCGTCGCCGTCGAGTCCTTCAAGCAGCACCCGCTGTATAAGAAAAACTATCGCTGGACGAAGCGGTACAAAGTGCATGACGAAAACAACACCGCCCGCATGGGTGACACGGTGGTCATCGAAGAGACGCGCCCCTTGAGCAAAGAGAAGCGTTGGCTCCTGCAATCCATCGTCAAGCGTGGCAGCGGTGCCCCAGCCGTGGACGATGTCGCGAAAGCCGACCTCGACAGCGCGGACGAGACAGGCAAGGAAAAATAAGTCATGATCCAACCACAATCGCGCCTGCGCGTCGCCGACAACACCGGTGCCCGCGAGATCATGTGCATTCGCATCCTGGGTGGTGGCCGCAAACGCTTCGCTGGCGTCGGCGACCTCATCAAGGCATCCGTCAAGACGGCCATGCCCACGGGTGCCGTCAAAAAAGGCGAGGTCGTGACGGCGGTCATCGTCCGCACGGCGAAGGAATATCGCCGCGCCGATGGGTCGTACATCCGCTTCGATGACAACGCGGCGGTGATCCTCAGCGCCGGCAACAATCCGCGTGGCACGCGCATCTTTGGCCCCGTTGCCCGCGAACTGCGCGACAAATCGTTCATGAAGATCGTGTCGCTCGCGCCCGAGGTGCTGTAAATCCGATGAGAAAGATCAAAGCCAAGCCCCTGCACCTGGCGAACCTGCATGTGCATAAGGGCGATACCGTCAAAATCATCGCGGGCAAAGATCGCGGGCAACAGGGGCGCGTCACGCAGACCTTCCCCCGCCGCGAACTGGTGCTGGTCGAGGGGCACAACATCGCCAAACGGCATGTGAAGCCCGCTGGTGGCCGCCCCGGTGGCATCATCGAAAAGGCGATGCCGCTGCATGTCTCGAACGTGATGGTCGTCTGCACGAACTGCAACGAGCCGACGCGCATCGGCCATGACCGCGTCCCCCAGGGCGAGGATCAAAAGATCCGCGTGCGCCGCATCTGCAAGAAATGCAGCCAGCCCATCGAAGAACACGCGTATACCCCCAAGGAGTAGTGTCCCATGGCAGCACCACGACTCCGCGAGCGTTACACCACCGAGGTCGCCCCGGCGCTCAAGGAACAATTCAAATATTCCAGCGTGATGCAGGTACCCAAACTGCACAAGGTCGTCATCAACATCGGCATGGGCGAGGCCATCCAAAACAAGAACACCCTCGTCAGTGCCCAGAATGACCTCGTCGAGATCACCGGCCAAAAGCCCGTGGTGACGAAGGCCAAACGCTCCGTCGCGGCATTCAAGCTGCGCGAGGGCATGGACATCGGCGTCATGGTGACGCTGCGTGGCCAGCGCATGTTCGACTTCCTCGATAAGCTCATCAACGTGGCGCTGCCACGCGTGCGCGACTTCCAGGGCGTGTCGGGCGATGCCTTTGACGGGCGCGGCAACTATTCGCTGGGCCTGAAAGAACAGTTGATCTTCCCCGAGATCGACTACGACAAGATCGATAAGGTCCGTGGCATGGAAGTGACCATCGTCACCACCGCCCGCACCGATGAAGAGGGACGCCAACTGCTGCGGCAATTGGGGATGCCCTTCAAGAAGTAAGAGGACGGTCCTATGGCAAAACTTTCGATGATCGTCAAGTCGCAGCGCAAGCCCAAGTTTGCGGTACGCCAGCACAACCGTTGCAGCATCTGCGGTCGCCCACGTGGCTATATGCGCCAGTTTGGCCTGTGCCGCATCTGCTTCCGCGAACGCGCTCTGCGCGGTGAGTTGCCCGGCGTCACGAAATCAAGCTGGTAACGCTGCTGGAGGAAAAGCTACACAATGAACATGACCGACCCCATCGCAGATATGTTGACGCGCATCCGCAACGCGGCACTTGCCCGCTTGCCGCGCGCCGCCATCCCTGCCTCGAATATGAAGCTCGCCATCGCGAAGATTCTGAAAGAGGAAGGGTACATCAAGGATTACGAGATGGTCAAGGATAGCGCCCAGGGGACGATTCGCGTCACCCTGCGCTATGTGGAAAAGAAGCCCGTCTTGACCCAGTTGAAGCGTGTCAGCAAGCCCGGTCTGCGCGTCTATACGCGACGCGACGACATCCCGCGCGTGCGCGGCGGCCTGGGCACGGCCATCATTTCCACGCCGAAGGGCCTGATGACGGGTCGCAGGGCCTATCAGTTGGGCATGGGCGGCGAGGTCGTCTGCTACATCTGGTAGCGCGATAGCCGCTACCCCTACTACGTAAGGAACTATCGGGAGAAACGCATCATGTCTCGCATCGGCAGAAAGCCCATTCCCGTCGCAAAAGGCGTGAAAGTCGAGATCACCCCGGCCAATATGATTACGGTGACGGGACCGAAGGGCACCCTTCAGCGTCAATTCACGCCAGAACTGACCATCGATCAGGCTGACGGCAATTTGACGGTGACACGCCCGGACGATACCCAAACGCACAAGGCGCTGCACGGCCTCTCGCGCACGCTGCTGTTCAACATGGTCACTGGCGTCAGCACCGGCTTCTCGAAAACACTTGAAATCAATGGCACCGGCTATCGCGTAGCGAAGGTGGGCGAGAATCTCGTCTTCCAGGTGGGCTACTCGCACCCCGTCGAGGTCGATCCCCCCCAGGGCATCTCCTTCACGGTCGAGGGCACCACGAAATGCACCGTTAACGGCATCGACAAATATATGGTCGGCCAAGTGGCGGCGCAGATTCGCGACATCCGCAAGCCAGAACCCTATAAGGGCAAAGGCATCAAATACGCCAATGAGGTCATCCGCCGCAAGGCTGGTAAGGCCGGCAAGGTGGGCGGAAAGAAGAAATAACCATGATCAAACAATTCAATTCCACCAAAGCACGTCAGCGCCGCCATCTGCGCGTGCGCAAACGCCTCACCGGTACGACGGTGCGCCCGCGCCTGTCGATCTTTCGCAGCAGCAAGCATATCTACGCGCAGATCATCGACGACACGACGGGGCGCACGCTGGTGACGGCCTCATCGCTGGAAGCCGACCTGCGCAAGGCGGGCACGAACGCTGCCCCGCCCACGCGCGAAGAAGGTGCCGAGATTCCGCAGGGCATCGCGGGCATCGAAGCGAACCGCAAGGTCGCCCTGGCACGCGCCATTGGGTTGGCCCTGGCCGAGCGCGCAAAGGCGCACAACATCAGCCAGGTGGTCTTTGATCGCGGTGGCTACCAGTATCATGGACGTGTGGCCGCCCTTGCGACGGGCGCGCGTGAGGGAGGGCTAGACTTTTAATGCCACGTATTGACGCCAAGCAACTGAATCTCGAAGAAACGGTCGTCAAGGTCGACCGCGTCGCCAAGGTCGTGAAGGGCGGCAAACGCTTCAACTTCCGCGCGCTCGTGGTCGTTGGCGACCGTAACGGCCACGTCGGCATGGGCCTAGGCAAATCCGCTGAGGTTCCCGATGCCATCCGCAAGGCCACCGAGGACGCACGCAAGCGCCTCATCAGCGTGCCGCTCTCGGGGACGACTATCCCCTACATGGTGCGCACGACCTTTTCCGCCTCTGAGGTGATGCTGAAGCCTGCCGCGCCGGGCACGGGCGTCATCGCGGGCGGCGCGGTGCGCGCGGTGGTCGAGGCCGCTGGCATCCGCGACGTGTTGACCAAATCATTCGGCCACAGCGAACTCAACACGGTGACGGCGACCATCGAGGCGCTGCGTGAGCTGATGTCGCCCGATGTGCTGGCGACGCGCCGCAACCGTTCGCTGGCCGATGTCATCGGGCAAAAGGCCGCGACGCGCTACGCCGAGGTTTCGGCGCAGTCGCTGGCCCCCGCCCCCGAGCCGGAGCGCAACGAGCGCCCCCGACGCGACCGTGGTGAGCGCGGTGGCAGCGGCGGCGGACGCGGCGGCGACAACCGTGGCGGCGGCGGCGCTGGCCGTGGTGGTGACAGCCGTGGTGGCGGCAATCGCGGTGGCAGCACCGCTGGCCCCGTCGCCCGTCAGCCGCTGGGGACGAACCCGCCCCCCGCGCCTGTGACGCCTGCCCCAGCACCCGCTGAGTCGGCGGCCCCGGCCCAGACGGCACCCACGCCCAGCCCCGCGCCGGAGCAAGCCGAACAGTAGAACCCAAAGGTCCGGTCCCGCAATGCTAGCGCTCTGGACCAAAACGTGATAAAATAGCGGAAAGTGGTGAGGGAAACGCGCGGATCGCGCCTCCCTCGCTCTTCCCAGGGAGTAGAGTGCAATGGCGAAATTACGCATTACGATGGTTCGTAGCGTGATTGGCCGCCCCTCTGACCAACGGCGCACCATGGTGGCGCTGGGTCTGCGGCGGATGAACCACACGATTGAGCGCCCCGATAACGTGTCGGTGCGGGGTATGATCTTTAAGGTGAAACACCTCGTTCGCGTCGAAGAGGTGGCAGAGTAACATGCGAATTTCCGATCTGAAGCCCCCCAAAGGCTCAAACCACCGCCGCATGCGCCTGGGGCGCGGTCACGGCTCGGGCAAGGTCAAGACCTCTGGCCGTGGCCAAAAGGGCCAAAAGGCCCGCACGGGTGCTGGCATCCCCGCATATTTCGAGGGCGGCCAGATGCGCCTGGCTCGTCGCTTGCCCATCATGCGCGGTTTCGATAATCCCTTCCGCAAGGAATTTGGGATCGTCAACGTCGAGCAACTGGAAGACTGGCAAGGCGACGACGAAGTGAACCCCGAGACGTTGGTCGCTCAGCGGTTCCTCCGTGCCAACGAAGCGAAACTGGTCAAGATCTTGGGCGATGGCGAACTGACCCGCAAGATCACGGTGCGCGTCCATAAATGTACCGCGAGTGCGCGGCAAAAAATCGAGGCCGTCGGCGGCCAAATTGAATTGATTCCAATGAAGACGACGGTGCAGACCAAGCGTGGCAAGAAAGTGCCCGCCGAAGCTTAAGTCGTCGAGGAGACCAGTATGTGGGACCGTGTACGGAGCGTCTGGAGCTCAGCCGATCTGCGGAACAAGATCTTGTTCACCATCGGCATGCTCATCGTCTATCGCATCATCGCGCATGTGCCGGTGCCGGGGATCGACCCCAAGACCCTGCAAAGCGCCCTGAGCAAGAATGGCAGCCTCAGCCAGATCTTTGGCTTGCTATCCGTCTTCTCGGGCGGCTCGATCTCGAAGTTCTCCATCGTGGGGCTGGGGGTGTATCCCTACATCACCTCCTCCATCGTCATCTAGTTGTTGCAGCCGATCTTTCCCGCGCTCAACAAGCTGAATGAGGAAGGCGAGTCGGGCCGCAACAAGCTTTCGCAGATCACGCGCTTTGTCGCGGTCCCGCTGGCCTTCTTACAAGCGTTGGGGCAACTCGCCCTCTTCGCCAGCATCGGTGCCGTCTCGGCCACGCAGTTCAACCTGCTCAATGGCAAGACCTTCCTGCCGACGCTGACGACCCTGCTGGTAATGACGACCGGCGTGATGCTGCTGGTGTGGATCGGTGAGGTCATCACCGAGAATGGCATCGGCAACGGCATCTCGCTCATCATCTTCACCAACATCCTCACCAAGGTGCCCTCGACGCTGTCGCAAATCTTCCTGGGCAATAGCTCGGGCGGCACCAGCGGCAACAGCAGCGTCAGTGGGGCCTCCATCATCACGCTGGTGGTCATCGGGGCCATCGTCGCCGCGCTGATCTACATCATCGTCTACGTGACGACGGCGCAGCGCCGTGTGCCGGTGCAGTACCCGGCGAAGCGTGCCCTGGGCGGTCGCCGCGCGCTGATGGAGACGCGCCAGGCCAGCTACATCCCCATGATGGTCAACCAAGGCGGCATGATCCCGCTGATCTTCGCGCAGTCGCTGCTGCTCTTCCCCGTGATCTTGTCGAGCTACCTTGCGGTGGGGAACAACCCGCTGCCATGGCTGCGCAACTTCTTTGGGGTGCTGCAAAAAGGACTGGACCCAACGGGATGGATCTACCCGACGGCGTTCTTTGTGCTCGTCTTTGGCTTCACCTTCTTCTACGCCGAGATCCTCTTTGAGCAGCAGAATCTCGCCGATAATCTGCGCAAACAAGGGGCATTCGTCGCGGGTGTGCGGCCCGGCCCCGATACCTTTGAGTATCTCAAAAAGGTGATGTACCGCATCGCGTTTGGTGGTGCCATCTTCCTGGGTGCGGTGGCGATCTCGCCCTACATCCTGACGGCCTTCCATCTGGTGCAGAGCAGTACGACGACGAATAACTTGCTCAGCGCGGCCAGCATCATCATCGTCGTGCAGGTGGCTCTCGACACGGTGCGCCAGATTCAGGCGCAAGCGGTGATGCGCAACTACACCGGCTTCCTGCGCTGAGCCACGTCAGCCCAGATTGTTGCTCGCGCGGCCCTCGCGGTTTGAGGGTCGCGCGCTATCGTTGTCTTTGGGGAACGTCCTCACTGCACGGATGGCAGATCTATCTTCGCATCATTCGGTCGCGCGTCCATGGGGTGACGCGGTGACGGGTCCGAGAAGCACTCTTCCTGCCCACAATGGCGTGGCGGAACTGAAGCGGCGCATCTGGTCGGCTGTTTGGCCGGATGTGGAAGGGAGATCAGCGGTGAATCTGATTCTGATCGGTGCCCAGGGGTCGGGCAAGGGGACCCAGGCGAGTCTGCTCGTCGAGGCGCTCGGCATCGTCCATCTTTCCAGCGGTGATGTCTTTCGCAACGCGGTCAAGCTCGGCACCCCCGTCGGCTTCCAAGCGAAAGAGTTCATGGATCGCGGCGAGTTCGTGCCCGACCATATCACCATCCGCTTGATTCTGGACATGCTGTCGCTGCCCGAGTATACCCCCGGCGTCGTGCTCGATGGCTTTCCGCGCACGCGCGACCAGGCCCGCGCCCTAGATGACGCCCTGCCAGAGTTGGCCCGTTCCATCGACCTCGCCGTCTATCTCAACGTTCCCCGCGAAACGCTCTTTGCCCGCCTGTCGGGTCGCTACGTTTGCCGTGACCACCAGCATGTCTACAACCTCAAGACCAAGCCCCCGCTGGTGGCGGGCATCTGCGACATCGACGGCAGCCCGCTCATTCAACGCAGCGACGACACCCCTGCCGTCATCGAAAAGCGGCTGCACGATTTCTTTGAGCAGACCATCCAGGTGGTACACTACTATCGTGCGCAAGGCAAATTGTTGGAGATCGACGGCAACCAGCCCATCGAGCGCGTCGGCGCGTTGCTGACGGCAGGGTTGGGCATCGCCGCCGAGGAAGACCGCTAGTTGTCCCCCTGCTGGAAACCTTCCGGCGTTGAAATGAACATAGGCGAAACACACCATGGCAGTTGAACTGAAATCCCTCAAACAAATCGATAAAATGCGCGTCGCTGGCGGCCACGTCGCCGAGATCTTGCAGATCCTCAAAGCGGCGGTAAAGCCCGGCATCACGACCGGCGAACTGGACGTCATCGCCACGCGCGAACTGAAGACGCGCGGCGGCATCTCGTGCTTCAAAAATTACGTCATCCATCCCGGCGTGCCGCCCTTCCCCGCCGTCATCTGCACCTCGGTCAACGATGAGGTCGTCCATGGCATCCCTGGCAAGCGTGTGCTGAAAGAGGGCGACATTGTGGCGCTCGACTTCGGCGCGCTCTTCGACGGCTGGGTGGGCGATTCCGGGCTGACGGTGGCCGTCGGCGAGATCTCGTCTAAGGCCAAGCATCTGATGGAAGTCACCGAACGCGCCCTCTACATCGGCATCGAGCAGGCGCGGGTCGGCAATCGACTGCAAGACATCGGACGCGCGGTGCAAGACTACGTCGAGGGCGAGGGGTGCAGCATCGTTCGCCATTACACTGGCCACGGCGTCGGCCACAAGATGCACGAGGAACCCCTCGTCCCCAACTATGTCGACCCCGAACTGGCGAACCCCAAGCTCCGCGCGGGGATGGTCTTTGCCATCGAGCCGATGGTGAACGCGGGCGGCGCGGCGACGATGGAGCTGCGCGACAAGTGGACCGTAGTGACGAAGGACCACAGCATGTCGGCCTACTTCGAGCACACCGTTGCCGTTACGGATGACGGCCCGCGCATCATGACCCTGCCCTTCGACCAATCCTAGCCGGCACTCAGCGGGAGGTGTGACCATGCGCGATCTTTTGAATGACGCCGCGACGCGCGCCATGACCTATCTCGGGGGCGTCGATGAGCGCCATGTCGGCCCAACCGACGCGGCCATCGCCCGCCTGAGCGCGCTGGAATATCCCCTGCCAGATGGCCCGACCGATCCCCAGGCAGTCATCGCCGAACTGGATGACCACGTGGACGCACTGACAGCGGTGGGGAATCCCCGTTTCTTTGGTTTCGTCATCGGCGCGACGCTGCCCGCTGCCCTCGCGGCATCGTGGCTGGCAAATGCCTGGGACCAAAACGCGGGACTCTATACCATCTCGCCCCTCACGGCGACCCTAGAGGACGTCGCGCTTCGCTGGTTGGTGGACGCCTTGGGCCTTCCGCCTGATACGGGCGGAGGCTTCGTCACAGGCGCGACCATGGCGAACTTCACCGCTCTGTGTGCCGCGCGCCATGCCGTGCTGGAACGCGCGGGGTGGGACGTGGAGCGCGACGGCATGTTTGGCGCGCCCCCCGTGACCGTCATCGTTGGCGCAGAGACCCATCCCACCCTCTTTAAGTCGCTTGGCATGGCGGGCTTTGGGCGCGGGCGCGTCGTGCGCGTGCCAGTGGACGACCAGGGTCGGATGCGCGCCGATGCCTTCCCCGCCATCACGGGGCCAACCATCGTCTGCTTGCAAGCTGGCAATGTGAACACGGGGGCCTTCGACCCGGCGGCGCAGATCGTCCCACTCGCGCATGCGGCGGGTGCCTGGGTGCATGTGGATGGTGCCTTTGGCCTGTGGGCCGCCGCGTCACCCACGTATCGCCACCTGATGGCGGGCTATGCCGAGGCCGATTCCTGGGCGACGGATGCCCATAAATATCTCAACACCCCGTATGATTCCGGGCTGGCCTTCGTGCGCGACGCGGCAACATTGCGCGCGGCGATGGCCGTCACCGCCGCCTATCTGCCCACCAGTGAGCATCGTGAGCCGTCGGACTTCACCCCCGAACTCTCGCGGCGGGCGCGCGGCGTCGAGGTGTGGGCAGCGTTGCGCTCGCTCGGGCGCAGCGGCATCACCGAGTTGGTGGATCGCACCTGCCAGTGCGCGCAGCAGTTCGCCGAGGGCATGCGGCACGCCAGTTTCACCGTCCTCAACGAGGTCGTGCTGAACCAGGTGCTCGTGCAGTTCGGCACGTCAGAGCAGACGCGCGCCATCATCACCGCCATCCAAGCGGATGGCACCCTGTGGGCTGGGCCGACGGTCTGGCAGGGGCAGACGGCCATGCGCATCAGCGTCTCATCCTGGAAGACGACCCCCGCCGATATCGACCGCTCGATCGCCACCGTCGTGCGCCTCGCCCGCGAGCACCTGGGCACCGCGTAATGCACCGCTGAAATTGCTGACGCGACACGCCGCGGGGCATCGCTAGGGCGCGCCTGAGGTCGCTGCCGTACCAAATGGTATACGGCTTGCGATTTGTCTACGTATGGGATATACTGCTACAGTTGGCTCATACTCTCTCTGTGCGCTGAACCCAATGTGGTCGTTTTCAAACCATCCACTTCCGGTGGCCTCACGCCACCCCAAGCTTGCCGCGTGGTGCGTGCAGACAGACTCTGCGAAGAAAGGATCCGAATGCCCAAACGCGATGTCATTGAGGTAGAAGGCACGGTGGTCGAAGCCCTGCCGAACGCGACGTTCATCGTCAAGCTCATCGAAGGCGAACATCAGGTGATGGCGACGCTGGCCGGCAAGATTCGCATGAATTTTGTCCGCATCGTTCCCGGCGATAAAGTGCGCCTGGAACTTTCCCCCTACGACCTCACACGGGGCCGCATTGTTTGGCGCAACCGGAGCTAGCTCGCTGCACCAGCTATTTCTCATTTGGAAAACGAGGCACATCTCATGAAAGTTCGCGCATCGGTCAAACCGCGCTGCGAAAAGTGCAAGGTCATTCGCCGCGAAGGCGTGGTGATGGTCATTTGCAGCAAGAATCCGAAACACAAGCAGCGCCAGGGCTAACCCTGGCGCATTCGCACGAATTGGAGGGATCAGTTCTATGGCCCGCATCGCCGGCATCGAGCTCCCCCGCGAGAAACGGGTCGAGATCGGGTTGACCTACATCTTTGGCATCGGTCTGACGACCAGCCAAAAAGTGTTGGAAGCAACCCACACCGATCCCAACATTCGCGTGAAGGACCTCACCGAGGAACAAGTCAACCGTCTGCGCGAGTACATCGACCGCACCGTCAAGGTGGAGGGCGACCTGCGCCGCGAAGTTGACCTCAACATCAAGCGCCTGATCGAGATCGGCTGCTATCGTGGCATGCGCCATCGTCGCAACCTGCCCGTCCATGGGCAGCGCACGCGCACGAATGCCCGCACCCGCCGTGGCCCGAAAAAGACGGTGGCTGGCAAGAAGAAAGCAACGAAGAAATAACGGAGGCTGGTGCCAGACATGGCTGAAAAACCCAAGCGTGGCGCACGTCCCCGCCGCAAAGAACGGAAATCCGTGCCGCAGGGGCAGGCGCACATCCAGGCGACCTTCAACAACACCATCGTCACGCTGACCGACCCCAACGGCAATGTCTTGTCGTGGGGCACGGCGGGCGCGGCGGGCTTCAAGGGATCGCGCAAGAGCACGCCCTATGCTGCCCAGGTGGCTGCCGAGGGTGCTGCGAAAAAAGCGATGGAGCACGGTCTGCGTCGCGTCGAAGTCTTTGTGCGTGGCCCCGGCTCGGGGCGCGAGGCGGCCATCCGTTCGCTCTCGACCAGCGGCTTGCAGGTGACGGCCATCGTCGATGTCACCCCCATCCCGCACAACGGGTGTCGCCCACCCAAGCGCCGCCGCGTCTAGCGGTACCCCTGGGATTGCCCCCCACCTCGGCTGCGGTGGTCGGCAATCCCTTTTCCTGGTTTGGCACGCCAAGCCACTAGCGATGCCCTCTTGCTCATCTGGCGTCATCCCGTTGGGGCCGCCAGCACCTTTCTGCCGAGCAAGGTGTGCGCGACCCGAGCGCAAAACTCCGTCACATGAACCAAGTTGGGAGGATAAACCGTTTCATGGCCCGATATACTGGCCCCGTTTGCAAGCTCTGCCGCCGCGAGGGTGTCAAACTCTTCCTCAAGGGCGACCGCTGCATGAGTCCCAAGTGCGCCATCGAGCGCCGCAACACCCGCCCCGGCCAGCATGGTGCCGCCCGCCAGCGCAAGCTGTCTGGTTACGGCATGCAACTGCGCGAAAAGCAGAAGGTGCGCCGCACCTATGGCGTGCTGGAGCGCCAATTCCTGCGCGAATATAACGAGGCTGCCCGCCGCCCCGGCAAGACCAGCGACAACTTCATCCAGATCCTCGAAACGCGGCTGGATAACGTCGTCTACCGGCTCGGCTTCGGCGACTCGCGTGCCCAGGCCCGCCAGTTGGTCAACCACGGCCACTTCAACGTGAATGGTCGCAAGACCGACATCGCCTCGGCGTTGGTCAAGGCGGGCGATGTCATCGCCGTCCGCGAGGGCAGCAAGGGCACCGAATATTTCAAGACGCGTGCCCTCATGCTGGCCCAAAAGGCCGTGCCGGGTTGGCTGAGCCTCGACATTCCCGGCCTGTCTGGCCGCGTCATCGCCCTGCCCAGCCGAGGGGATGTGGAAGTGCCCTTCGACGAGGCGCTCGTGGTCGAGTACTACCAGCGGTAGTCCCCATCGGGAAACAAAAGGAGCAGATCTCCGTGCTGCAATTCGAGATGAGTCAGCCGCACATCACGGCAATCGATACGACCCTCAACTATGGTCGCTTCATCATCGAGCCACTGGAAGCGGGCTATGGCCGCACGCTGGGCAATTCGTTGCGCCGTGTGCTGCTGTCGTCGCTGCCCGGCGCGGCGGTGACATCGATCAAGATCAACGGCGTCAACCACGAGTTTCAGGACGTGCCCCATGTCAAGGAAGACGTGACCGAGATCGTGCTCAACGTCAAGCGACTGCGACTGCGCTCCTTCTCGGACAGCCCGGTAGAGATGCACCTCGACGTGATGGGCGAGCAAGAGGTGACGGCGGCGGACATCCAGGCCCCGTCCCAGGTCGAGATCGTGACGCCCAACCTGCACATCGCCACGCTGGATAGCGCCGATGCGCGCCTGGGCATGGAACTGGTCGTCGAGAAGGGCAAGGGCTATCGCCCCGTCGACCCCAACGAAGAGCAGCCCATCGGTCAGATCCCCATCGACGCGATCTTTACCCCCGTCTATAAGGTCAACTACACGGTGGAAAACACCCGCGTCGGCCAGATGACGAACTTTGACCGCATCGTGATGGAGATCTGGACGGATGGCACCGTCGCCCCCGAAGAGGCGCTGCGCCAGTCCGCCGACATCCTGGTCAACCATTTCTCGCTGATCTCGAACTATCAGGGCATCCCCACCATCCCTGGTGAGGTCGTCCAAACCACCCATAAAACCCTGTCGGATATCCCCATCCCCGCCAGCATCTACGAGACACCCATCGAGGATCTCGACCTGTCGGTGCGCGCGTACAACTGCCTGAAACGCAGCAACATCACGCGCGTCGGTCAGGTGCTGACGATGAGCCAGGACGACCTGCTGGCCGTCCGCAACTTCGGCGAGAAAAGCCTCACCGAGCTGCGCGACAAATTGATTGAACGAACCTTCCTACCCGATGTCGGCACTGGCGACAACGGCGCGGATGACGATTACCCGGAGGAATAACCGTGCGACACCGCATCGCTGGCAATCGCATCAACATGCCCGAGCATCGGCGGCGGGCGGCGATTCGCAACATCATTGACGGCCTCATCTTGCATGAGCACGTCACCACGACCGTCGCCCGCGCCAAGGCCGTGCAGGGCGAAGCCGAAAAGATGATCACCATCGCCATTCGTGGTCGCCAAAAGGCGCTCGCTCGTGTGCAAGAGATCGTCGGTGACGCCAACCTCGTCCTGCCGTTGCTGGACCTGGCGGGTGAAGCCAATTTCCACCTCGACAGCGAGGTGCTCACCAACGAAGAGCGCGCCGCCCTGAAAAGTCCCAAACCGCCGATCCGGCGCGAGGTGATGGAGCAGAAGCAGCGCGAACTGGCCGACCGCAAGCAGCGGCTGCTGAAGCTGGTGAAGAACGAAGATACCGCCCGCGCGGCACTATCCGCCGCCCGCGAGGCCCGCGCCATGGAAGTGAACGCGCGGCGCACCGTCATGCGGCATCTGCCCAACAAGGTCGTCATCAGCAAGCTCTTTAGCCCCGAGTTTTACGAGCGGTTCGAGACGCGTAATGGCGGCTACACGCGCATCATCAAGACGGGTCGTCGCCAGGGCGACGCCTCTGAGATGGCGCGCTTGCAGTTGGTTGACTACTTCGGGTAAAGGGGCGGGTGAGGCGCGCGATGCCGATAGCATTGTTGCTGGCGTATGACGGCACGGATCTACGCGGTTTTCAGCGTCAACACCCATCCTATGAACCGACGGCGCAGGGATTGCTGGAAGCGGCCCTGCGACGCATGTGTGGCACGGAGGTCGTCACGGCGGCGGCGGGTCGCACGGATGCCGGGGTGCATGCGCGGGGCCAGGTCGTCACCTTCGCCGCGCCGCAGCCCGGACGCTTCACCCCGAATGATTGGTTGCGGGCGCTCAACGCGCTCTTGCCCAGCAGCATGGCGGTGCGAGCGGTCTGCGAGGCGGCGGAGGGTGTGCACGCGCGCTTCTCGGCCATCGGGCGGGAATATCGTTATCGGGTCTTGCTTGACCCGGTGCGTGACCCCTTCCGCGAACGCTATGCCCAGCGGGTGCGCTATCCGCTGGACGCGGCGGTGATGCAAGCGGTCTGCGATCTATTGGTGGGGGAGCATGATTTCGCCGCCTTTGGCCACAGTCCAGCGGACCACTCGCGGCGACCCCGGCACACGACCATCCGGCACCTCACCCGTGCCGAGATCACGAGCCACGGCGACGAAATCTGGTGCGATTTCGCGGCGAACGCCTTTCTGACAGGCATGGTCCGGCGCATGATGGGCACCATCATCTTGGCCGGTTCCGGGCGCATGCGCCCAGCGGATGTCTCGGCGATTCTGGCCGCGCGCCAGAGTGACCATACCGGCCCGGCAGCGCCCGCTCGCGGACTCTGTCTGATGCGGGCCAATTATCCGCCCGGCACGTTCACGTGGCCAGCGGAAGCATTCTGAAAGTATGCGGGGGCGCTATCCCCCA
This sequence comes from Ktedonobacterales bacterium, assembly GCA_038234855.1. Classification (GTDB taxonomy): domain Bacteria; phylum Chloroflexota; class Ktedonobacteria; order Ktedonobacterales; family JACDGC01; genus JACDGC01. Next base: position 19,607 of record JBBQSR010000007.1, read on the forward strand.
CGGAGAAGTTCGATGAAAACGTATAGCGCGCGCGCCTCAGAGTTGCAGCCTCGCTGGTATGTCTTTGACGCGCAAGATCAGGTGCTGGGGCGCTTCGCGACCCAGGTCGCGCACGTGCTGCGCGGCAAGCACAAGCCGACCTACACCCCCAGCATCAATGGCGGCGACTTCGTCATCGTCATCAATGCCGAAAAGATCGCCGTGACGGGCAACCGCCTGGAAGATAAGCTGTATCGCCGTCACTCGGGCTACCCCGGTGGCCTCAAGACCGAGACGCTGCGCCAGTCGCTAGAAAAGCACCCCGAGCGCCCTATCGAGATCGCGGTGAAGGGTATGCTGCCCCACAACCGCCAGGGGGCCGATATGCTGGCCCGCTTGAAGGTCTACGTTGGCCCCAACCATCCGCATCAGGCGCAGATGCCCGTCGCCTGGGAAGGCCCCACGCCCGAGATGCACGCCGACATCGTGCGCGACGACCCGCTCTACACCGGTCGCCAGCGCCGCGATGAGGATGATGAGATCGAGTTCGTGGATGCCGCCGATGACGACACCGACGAGGAAGCAGAGGACGAAGAATAACCCATGGTGAAAAAGATTTCCGGCCCCGCCGACTACATTCCCGCCGTGGGTCGCCGCAAGACGGCGGTCGCGCGCGTGCGCGTCTTCCCGAACGGCAACGGCAGCATCACCGTCAATGGCAAAGACTCCAACACCTACTTCGCCCGCGAGACGCTGGTGGACGTGGTGCGCCAGCCCCTGCGTCTGCTGGACGTGGCGGGTGCCTATAACATCACCGTGAAGGTGGTGGGTGGCGGCGTCAGCGGCCAGGCGGGTGCCACGCGCCACGCCATCGCCCGCGCCCTGGTCAAGATCGACGAAGCCTCGCGCTCGGCGCTGCGCCAAGCGGGCCTCCTCACCCGCGACCCCCGCGTGAAAGAGCGCAAAAAGTACGGCCTCAAGCGCGCCCGCAAGGCCCCCCAGTACACCAAGCGTTAATCTTGGATTGCTGTGGGCGTTCCCCATGCAGATAGACCGGCGGTGATGGTATATCACTGCCGGTCTTTTGTGTGTGTAGGGGATGAGGTGGGTCGCGTGTGGCGGCCAGCAAGTCAACCTACGCCTGGGATCACAAAGGCCGCCTTCACTTCACCCGCTGGCTCTGTTCCCGACCTGCCATCGCCTCGCTGCGCCCTACACCGCGACGCTGGCGGGGGCACCGATGGCCCGCAGACGGCTATAGCGGCGGTCCAGCAGCGTCGTGGTGGGCAGGGCAGCCAAGTGCACCAGTTCCTCGATCAGCAGCATCCCCAGAGCCTCGGCGGTGGCGCGGCGGTCGCGGTGCGCGCCGCCCAGCGGCTCATGGATGATGCGGTCGATCAGCCGCAGTTCTAGCAGGTCGGCGGCGGTGATCTTCATCGCCTCGGCAGCCTGGGGGGCGAAGTCGTTGCTCTTCCAGAGGATCGAGGCGGCGGCCTCGGGGGAGGCGACGGTGTAGACGCTGTTTTCCAGCATCAGCACGCGGTCGCCCACACCGATGCCCAGCGCGCCGCCGCTACCACCCTCACCGATGATGGTGCTGATGATAGGCACGCCCAGCACCGCCATCGCTTGCAGGTTCTCGGCGATGGCCTCGGCGATGCCGCGCTCCTCCGCCGCGAGATTGATGAAGGCCCCCGGCGTATCGATGAAGGTCAGCACGGGAAAGCCGAAGCGTTCGGCGTGCTGCATCAGCCGCAGGGCTTTGCGATAGCCCTCAGGGTGGGCCATGCCAAAGTTACACTCTAGCCGCTCTTTGGTGTCGCGCCCCTTTTGGTGGCCAATGACCATTACCGTGCGTCCGGCGAAGGTCGCCATGCCGCCGATGATGGCACGGTCGTCGCCGAAACGGCGGTCGCCGCGCATCTCGAAAAAGTCGGGGAAGAGGAAACGGATGTAGTCCGAGGTATAGGGGCGGTCTTTATGGCGGGCGACCTGCACGCGTTGCCAGGGGGTAAAGCGCCCGTAGATCTCGGCGGTCGCCCCCGCCAACTCGCGTT
>JBBQSR010000008.1:0-21186 GCA_038234855.1 Ktedonobacterales bacterium
GCCATCATCAACCCGCCCGAGGCCGCCATCTTGGCGGTCGGGGCCATCGTGCCGACCCCGGTCGTCCACGAGGGTCAGGTGGTGGTGCGCCAGCAGGTCAAGATGACGCTGTCATCGGACCACCGCGCCATCGATGGTGCCCAGGCCGCGTACTTCATGCGCGACCTGAAACATCTGATCGAAGCGCCCACGGCCATGCTGCTGGGCTGAGGAGATCGACAAGCGGGGCCAACGACGTGCTAGCATGTCGTTGGCCCCGCTTGCCATGGGCATTCCCCATCGTGATGAGCGCGCGATCAGTCTATCGTGATGCCCATCGCGCGAATCAGGGCGAGGGCCTGGACCTCGTCGATGATGGCCCCGCGCAGATCATTCGGGCCGACGCGCATCCCGTCGATCACGCAGCCGCGTAGGTCTGCCCCCACCAGCTTCGCTCCGGTGAAGTCGGTGTTGGTGAGGTCGCAGCGGGCAAAGACGACGCCCGAGAGATCCGCCTCGCGGAAATCCGCCCCGGCGAGCGGGCAATCCTCGAAGCGCACGCCCTGCATCTTTGCCTGAAAGAACTGGGCGAGGTCCGCCTTGCAATCACGGAAGATGGTGTCGCGAAACTCGGCCTTCAATGTGGTGAAGCCCGTCAGTCGGCAGCCGATGAACTCGGCCCGCAGACAGGCGAGATTCGGCCACGCCGCGTTGGCGAGATTGCAACCGGTGAAGCGCACATCCTCCATCCGCAGATCGTGGAAGCGGCTCTGCGCGGCGGTGACCTGCGCGAAGCTGACCTCCGTGAAATGCGGGCGCGCGAGGATGCGATCCGTCAGGTCCAGGGAGTGATAGGCGATTTGGGCATACGTCTCGCCATCAGCGGGGTCGTCGCCGGGCAATTCCGCTGGCGGAAGCGATTTTGGGAGGCCAGGTGGTTTGATGGTCGGTCGCGGTTTGGGTTTCGCCACGGGGCCTCCCTCGCTCTCGGCGTCTCTTTGGGGCAACGCTGCCACGGTTAGCTGAGGGTGATCTCATAGAAACGGAGTTGTTCGCTGGCTTCGCGCAGGGCCGCCTCAGCATGGGCCAGTTTCGCCCTCAGTTCGCGCTGCTGCTGCCAGGCACCATCTAGCATGAGCATGCCTAATGCGCGACTATAGTGGTTGAACATCTCGCGTCGAAAGCTCCAGATTCGCAACAGTTCTTCGTGCGTCACATCGTCGTGCTCGTTCATCTGTGTTGCCTTTCTGTCAAAGGGGCGTGCTGTGCTCGCCCTTTCCGTGATTCCGCCTCCATCATATCATGAAAAAGAGTGAACGGTTGACCCGTCCACTCTCGTTACTCTGGCGCGCTTTGGTGGCCGCTACTAGGCCCCCGCGACCACGTGCAGCGCGGCCTGGCCCTGATGCGTCAGCGTCACATTGCCGCGTCTGCCGCGCGTCGCCGTGATCTCGATGGGCTGGTCGCCGAGCATCAGCGTCATCGTCTCGATCTCGTGCAAGAAGGGCGGCAGCGAGGGATGAAACGCCGTCAGTTGGCCCTTGTCAGCCTGGGGCTGCAACCCCAGCAGCGCGCTCAACAGCAAGAACGGCGCGCCCGAGGCCCACGCTTGCGGCGAACACGCCACGGGGTATGGCGTCGGCCCATAGCCCTGCCGCCGCGCGAAGCCGCACAGCAGCTCTGGCAGCCGCGCCCGCTCGAAGTGCAAGCTGAGGGCAAACATATCCTCCAGCAGCTTGCCCGCCTCGCGGTGAAAGCCATAGCGCGCGAAGCCCGCCCCGATGAGCGCCGTGTCGTGCGGCCACACCGAGCCATTGTGGTAGCTCATGGGGTTGTACCGTGCCGCGCGCGACGACAGCGTGCGGATGCCCCACTCCGAGTACATGTCGTCACGCATCAGTCGCGCGACGATGCCCCCCGCCGCCTCGTGGGGGACGATGCCCGTCCATAGGCACTGCCCCGCGTTCGAGCTGACCACCGGGCAGGGGCGCTTGTTGCCATCGAGCGCTAGGTAGAGCGTCTGCTCGCCCTCCCACCAAAACGACTGCCAAAATTTCCCGCGCAACGCCTCGGCGTGGTCGTGCCAGCGGCGTCCCTCTTTGGCGTGGCCCAGCTTTTCGGCGAGCGTCTGCATCGCCAGGAAGGCGGCGTAGGCGTAGCCCTGCACCTCGCAGAGCGCGATGGGCGCTTCGGCCAGCTCGCCATTCGCGTAAGAGATGGCGTCCCACGAATCCTTCCAGCCCTGGTTGATGAGGCCCTTCTCGGTGTTGCGAGCATATTCGAGGAAGCCGTCGCCGTCGCGGTCGCCATAGTGCAGCATCCATTCGGCGGCGGCCTTGGCATGGGGCCACATCTCGCGCAGAAAGGCCGTGTCGTTGGTCCAGCGATAATAAGCTTCGACCAAGATGATGAAGAGCGGCGTGGCGTCGATGGTGCCGTAGTACGGGATGAAGGGGACCTCGCGGCAGTGGGCCATCTCGCCCTGCCGAAACTCGTGCAGGATCTTCCCCGGCTCTTCCTCGGTGAATTCATCGACCTTGGTGCCCTGATATTTCGCCAGGGTCAGCAATGTGCCACGTGCCACCTGGGGTTGCCAGGGCAAAAATTCTAGGCTGGTCAGCAAGGCGTCGCGCCCAAAGGGGCAAACGTACCAGGGCAGCCCCGCGTAGGGAAAGATGCCCTCGGGCGTGCGGGCGCTCATCATCGTCAGATCCGCCAGACTGCGCGATAGCAAGCGGTTGAAAAAGACATTGCTGGTGATGATCTCGGGCACCGGCAGGGCGGGCGCTTCGTCGTGCTCCGGCCCTGGGCCATCGGCGTCCGTGGTCGACTCGCGCAGTTCGATGGTGATCTGCATCTGCGTCGCGGCCTGCGGCGTCAGGGTCACATTCCAGTAGATGCCCGCTTGCCCCACCTCATCGGCGGGGGGCGAAAAGGCGACATGGCTACTGCGGGTGATGTCGTCTAGCCCGCGATAGCGCAGCGTCAGGGAATCGCGCTGCATCTGGGTCGGCAGCATCTTGCCGCGCTGGTCGCGGTGCATGCCGCGCACCTCGAAGATGTCGCGGAAGTCGGCGTTGGCCTGCACCCCCAGCCGCACGGTGAGGGGCAGGGGATGATAGCTGGTCAGCGACAGATGCTGCACCAACCGCTGCTCGTGCAGCTCGAGCCAGCGGCGAATGTGGATGGCCCCCTGCCCCAGCGTCGTCCCATCAGGGAACTGGAGGAAGGGATTGCACAGGTCGATCTGGCAGGCATCACCATCTTCATCGATGTTGTGTGCCAGGCTGATGAGGGGTTGCCCCTCAAGGAGGAGGTCGAGCGTGCGCAGATAGCGCGTGTCATGCCAAAACAGCCCCATCTCTTGCTGCGCGGCCAGCAGGTCGCCGCGCACATCCGCCCCCAGGAACGTATTATCTCGCTTGAGCGCGACCGTGCGCACCGCCATTTTGGCGACCTGCTGCAACGCGTATTGGTCGACTGGCTCATTGACACTAGGAGTGATGCTGTCGTCTGCCAAGGCCGCGACCGCATCGGTGTGATCCGTCATCCAAGCAAAACGCTTTCATCTTCGTTGATCGCATAATCGCTCGGCAGGGCGATGCCAGGGCCAGGCGCGCTGCCCTGGCGCGTGAACGGTGCGGCGAATCCCACATCGGTCACGGCGAGGGCGGGTAATTGCGCGATGAGCGCGGCCTCGGCTTCGGCCCCGTCGTCGATAGCTGCTTCGGCATCGGACGTGTGTGGGCGATGCATGCGAATGATCTTATCATACATTCGCAAGTAATCACGCGCTAGACGGCGGTTGTCGAAGCGGGTCGCGGCGTAGCGACGGCAGGCGGCGCGCGAGATCTCGTGCACTTTCAGCGCGGCTTCGGCCAACTCTTCGACGGTGCGCCGAATGTACCCCGTCACGCCATCTTGCAGCAGTTCGGGGACCGAGCCACAGGGGCAGGTCAGCACCGGCGTGCCACAGGCCAGCGCCTCGATGAAGACCATGCCAAAGGGTTCGGGCCAGTCGATGGGCATCAACAGTGCCAGGGCTTTGCCCATGATCTCGCGTTTGCCCATCTCGTCGACCTCGCCCACGAACTCGATCAGCGGGTGTTGCATCAGCGGCTTGATCTGTTCCTCGAAGTACGCGCGGTCGGCGGGGTCGACCTTCGCGGCGATCTTGAGGGGGATGCCCGTCAGCTTGGCGACCTCGATGGCGCGGTCGGGCCGCTTCTCGGGCGAGATGCGCCCGACGAAGGCGAGATAGTCGCCCTTTTCGGGGTAAAACGTGAAGCTCGCGACATCGACGCTGTGATGCACGGTGCCTACCCAGTTCATCTCGGGCAACTGCGCTTGCTGGCTCTTGCTGATCGAGATGTAGGGCATGGCCCGATAGGTGTAGTAGATCCGTTCGTACTCGGGCAGGTCTAGTCGCCCATGCAGGGTGGTGACGGTTGGCGTGGCGGAATGCTCTGCGAAAGGCAGCGCGTAATAGTCCATGTGGCTATGAATGATGTCGAAGCGATCCGCCTGCCGATAGACCTCGGCCAGCATCGCCATCTGGTAGGCGCGGGCGTCGATGGCGGGATTAAAGTTGAATGCTTCAGGCACAGGCGCAATGAGTTGCGCGCTCGTCTGCGAGTCGCCAGTGGCGAAGAGGGTCACTTCGTGGCCCATCTGCACCAACGTCTCGGTCAGATTATGGATGAGGCGTTCGGTGCCGCCATACTGCCGAGGGGGAACGGCAACCTGGAGGGGGGCAACCTGGGCAATACGCATAGAGTTCTGTCCTTTCGCAACGTGGGCCGACAAACCCGTGTGTGACCCACACGCTTGATCTCTTCTGCAACATTCGTGCCTGATCTATAACCTTTTGTGTGCACGAAGCCATATTCTGTCAAGAATCTCGTTAGTGGCTCGTGTGCTACCACATTTTCGATGACATCATACGTGGCTGACTGCCCCCTCTCCGGTGTTGGTCGCGTCACTGACCCCGTCGCCACCGTTGTATGATAGACGAAGAGAGAAGACATCGTGGGAGGAATGGCACATGCGCGCGATGGTGACGGGCGTGGCGGGCTTCGTCGGCTCGACCCTGGCCGAGCGGCTGATCGCTGACGGGCATGAGGTGCTGGGCATCGACAGCTTCCTGCCGTATTACCCGCGAGCGATCAAAGAGCGGAATCTGCTGGCGCTGCGCGACCAGCCGCGCTTCACCTTCATCGAGGGCGACCTGAACGCGCTGGATCTGCGGGGATTGCTGGCGAGTGTGGAGGTCGTCTTTCACCAGGCTGCACAGGCGGGCGTGTTGGCAAGCTGGGGCGACACCTTCGGCACGTATGTCGACTCGAACATCCGCGCGATGCAGCGGCTGCTAGAGGCGGCGCGCGACCAGCCCGCGCTACGCCGCTTCGTCTATGCATCGTCCAGCAGCATCTATGGCGACACACCCGACCTGCCCGCCCGCGAAACGGGCCTGCCCGCACCCGTCTCGCCCTACGGTGTGACGAAGCTGGCGGGCGAGCATCTGTGCCACCTCTACGCGACGAATTTCGGCGTGCCCGCCGTCAGCCTGCGCTACTTCACGGTGTATGGTCCCCGGCAGCGGCCCGACATGGGCATCCACCGATTCATCCGCGCGACGCTGACGGGGCAGCCCATCACCATCTATGGCGATGGCAGCCAGACGCGCGACTTCACCTTCATCACCGACATCGTCGCGGCGAATCTGGCGACGGCGGCGCGGCCCCTCGCGCTGGGCAGCGTCTACAACACGGGCGGCGGCTCGCGCATCAGCGTCACCGACCTGGTAGACTTGATTCAGGAAATCGCGGGGCAACGCACCAGCATCGAGCACATCGCCAAGCAGGCGGGCGATGCCGAGCACACCGCCGCCGACCTCACCGCCGCGCGCCGCGACCTCGGCTTCGCCCCCCAGGTCGGCCACCGCGAAGGGTTAGCCGCGCAGATCGCCTGGCAACGCGCGGGGCTGGCCGAGGGCTGGCTGTGAAGCCGACCATTGCAACTATGCGGCAACAAACATGGAACCATCCTCCAGCAGGCGATAGGGTGTACGGGAAATCAGGAAACGGCTCACCGCCTGAGCAGGGAACGAATGCTGGCGCGATAGACGACGGTTTTACTCATCTCTGACAAGGGCTCAAAGTCTTTGCTGAGGCGGCGGAAACGGGCTAACCAGGCACAGGTGCGCGCCACCACCCACCTCCGGGGAAGCGCCTGAAATCCGAGTGGTGCCATGGGGCGGGGTGGGGTGAACCGCTGGCGCTCATAGCTCGCTTTAGGAAAGAGGCGTTACGACGCATCACCCGCCGTGATTTGCGTGGCATGGTAGCGTTGTAACAGCGGCAACAGCTCGGGGGGGTACAGCGTCACACGCCCCGCTGCCACGTCATCCAGCGCGATCCAGATGGCGCGGTAGGTGTCATCGATGCCCTCGTGCCCCATCAGTTCATCCTGGTCGTAGAAAAGCGGCTCCGCGACGGCCCCGGTGAAGATGAACGCGATCTCGTGGCCCATGGCCCCGTCGTACTCGAAGATATTCTCAATGACGTCGAGCAGTTGCACGCCGACGACCTCGGCCTCCAGCTCCTCGCGGATCTCGCGGATGACGGCTTCCTGGGCGAATTCGCCCATTTCGATTCCGCCGCCGGGCAGCCGATAATACACCTCACCCGTTTGTGGGTCGTGACCCTCTTGCGCTAAGATGGTATCGCCGCGCCAAAAGGCGCACAACGCGGTGGGACGGATCTTGCCAGCTTTCACGCGCTTTCTCCCTTAGGCCAGAGCGGCAGCACGACCCGCAGGCCGATGCCCTGCCCCAGCAACGTCACCAACACGACACCATAGACGATGCCCCGCACCAGCGCCAACTGCGGCAGCGACGCGGGCAGGCTCAGCACCAGTGCCAGCGAGAGGGCACCCCGCAGCCCCGACAGCAGCAACAATGGGTACCACCCCCCCGGAATGCCGCGTGGCTCCGCGAAGGAGGCCGCCGCCGGACGCCGCCGCTTCAAGAATTGATTATACCCCGGCAAGAAACCATAGATCATCAGCGCGCGACCCAGGATGACCCCCAGCACGGCCCAGAGGATGCCCGGAATGGCCTGGGCGAAATTCGTCGCGCCGATCTGCAAGCCCACCAGCAAAAAGAGGAGCGAATTGGCGACATAGCCCACGAATTCCCACACACTCTCGCTGGCGAGGCGCGTCGTCTCGGACATGTGCTGGTCGCGCCCGATGCTGCCGATGAGGATGCCCGCCACCACCACCGCCAGCAAGCCCGAGGTATGCGCCGTCTGGCCCAGCAAAAACGCCCCATACGCCGCGCAAAAGGTAACGGTCGTTTCGATCAATGGATCTTCCACCCGTCGCAGCAGCGCGGCGGCGAAAAGGCCCATCCCAGCCCCCATCAGCGGTCCGCCCAGGAACTGCCACAGCCCCAGCAGCGTCACCCCGGTGAGGGACGCGGCCTGGCTGCCCCCCGCGTCGGGCAGCAGCGCCAGCACCACGACGAAGGCGGCGGCCCCGACGCCATCATTGAAAAGGCTTTCGCCCTCGACGATGTTGCGCAGGCGAGGCGACAGGCCCAGTTGTCGCAGCAGCGCCAGCACCGCGACCGGGTCGGTGGGCGAGATGATCGCGCCGACCAGCAGCGCCGTCAGCCAGCCCAGCCCCAGCCCCCAATGCAGCACCAGTGCGACGATGCCCAGCGACAACAGCAGCCCTGGCACCGCCAGCAGCGCGATGGGCAGCCAGTTGGCGCGCAGTTGCGCGAAATCGAGGCTCCACGCGCCCTCGAAGAGCAACGCGGGCAAAAAGATGAAAAGCACCGTTTCCGGCTGCAACTCGACCCCCGGCACCAGGTGCGCGACGCCCAGCACCAACCCGACGACGACCAGCACCAGGGTATAGGGCAGCCGCAGTCGCCGCGCCACCAAGGCCACAGCGAGCGTCACCAGCAACAAGAGAAAGACCGATTTCACCCCAACGACCGTTTGCAACCCAGGCACTCCCCCTCAATCTGACTCAGCGATGGTTTGTGTGCCGCCCTGCGCGGCCCGCCACGCGGCGGCGAGCTGGGTGATCTCGATGGGCAGCCCAGCGATCAGCAGCAGCACGGCATCGGCCTGGGCGGCCAACCGGGCGTTGACGCGGCCCAGCAGGTCGCGGTACGCGCGCCCCAGCGGATAGGGCGGCACCAGGCCCATCCCCACCTCGTTCGAGACGAGGATCATGGTGGCATCCGTCGCGCGATAGGCTGCCAGCAGGTCAGCGATGGCGGCGTCGATGATCGCTTGCGCTCGCGCCTCGTCGGCGGCGGGCAGCGTGTCACCTGCAACATCGGGCAGCGCGTCCAGCAGGTGATTCGCCACCAAGAGCGTGATGCAGTCGAGCAGCACGACGGGGGTGGCGTGGGTAGCCTGGCTGGCGCGAATGGCCTCGGCGGGGTGCAGTGGTGCTTCGATAGTGTGCCAGTGGGCGGGCCGCTCGCCCTGGTGGCGGGCGATGCGGGCGCGCATCTCGTCATCGCTGGGGCGTGCTGTCGCCACGAAAAGGACGGGAGCGCCACCCGACCGCCGCCCGGCCAGCGCCTCGGCGGCGGCGCTCTTGCCGCTGCGTGCGCCCCCCAGGATGAGGATGAGTTCGCGTGGCATCACGTGCCCTTTCGCTGGGGAATGCTCCTACGCGGCTTTCCCCCAGATCGCATACTGTCGATGCATGCCCTATCATCATCGCATACGAGGCCAACCCCATGCTGTCGTCGCTCTGGCTCGCGCTGCAATTCCTGACCGTCATTCCCGTGCCCACCCCGAGCGCCCAGGGTGACGCGCCACCACAGATGGAGCGAACGCTGCCATGGTTCCCGTTCGTTGGCGCGTTGCTGGGTGCGGCGCTGGCGTTGCTCGACCTCGCGGGTGGCGCGCTCTTCGCGCCGCTGGTGTGCGGGGCGCTGGTGTTGGCGGCGGGGGCGCTGCTGACGGGCATGCTGCATCTCGACGGCTTCGCGGATTGCTGCGACGGCTTGCTGGGCACGCGCGCCACTGAGCGACGGCTGGCGATCATGCGCGATAGCCAGGTGGGGGCCTATGGGGCCATCGGCGTCGCGCTATTGTTGTTGCTGCTCTTCGCGGCGTTGAGCGCGTTACCCGTGGGGTGGCGTGCCTTCACCCTACTTGCCGCCCCCGCGCTGGGGCGATGGGCCATGGTGCTGGCCATTGTGCGCTATCCCTATGCCCGCGCCTCGGGGACGGGGTCGACCTTTCACGCGCGGCCACGACATCTGGCTGGGGCGACACTGGTGCTGGCCGCCGTGCTGGCGCTGGCGGGCGTGGCGCTGCACCGCGCGCCAGCGCCCATCTTCGCGTTCATGGGCATCACCGTCGCCGTGACGCTGGCGTGGTCGACCTGGGCCAGCCGCCGCCTGGGCGGTGGCCTGACCGGCGACACCTACGGTGCCCTCAACGAATTGGTGGAACTCGCCGTGCTGCTGTGCGTGCCCGTCTGTGTGCGACTCGCTCACGGTTGACGCGACGCAAGCGTACCTGTATGGGCAAAAAGCGAAAGTGTCGGCGGGGAACAATGCCTAGCAACAGGACGGCGGGCGGTTTCAACCGCCCGCCGTCTCTGCTCTGCTCTCGCATGCATGTCAGAAGTCGATGCCCTTTTTCGCTGAGAGGCCCTGTTGATAGGGATGCTTGACTTCGCGCATCTCGGTGACGAGGTCAGCCTGGGCGATCAGGTCACCGTGGGCATGGTTGCCGGTCAGGACGAGGTCCAGCCGTCGGGGACGCTCCGCCACGAGTTGCAGCACATCCGCCAGAGGGATGAGGTCCAGTTGCACGGCGTAGTTGATCTCATCGAGGATGACGAGATCATAGGCATCCGTGGCGATCTTGGCCCGCGCCGTCGCCAGCGCCTGCTGTGCCGCCGCGACGTGGTCTTCGCGGGGCAGCTTGTCATCCACGATCCCGACGAAGCCCTCGCCGCCTTGCAGGAACTCGACCTCTGGCGCGAGGCGCTGGATGCTGGTCAACTCGCCATAGTGCCAACTGCCCTTGATGAATTGCAGGATCAAGACGCGGTGACCATAGCCGACCGCACGCAGTGCCATTCCCAGCGCCGCCGTGGTCTTGCCCTTGCCGCCGCCGGTATAGACGATCAGCAAGCCGCGCCCGCTGCCCATAGTCCTGTTCCTTTCGGGAAAGTCGCGCACGTCGCCCAAGGCTTAGCCCGCGTAGGCGGGCTTCGTGATCTGAGGCGCGGGTTTACCCGCTGGCGTCACGCCGCGTGCCCGTGTCACACCAGGGAAGTGATCTTTCCCCGTGGTGCGACACCGCCACACGGGGCATCACATGGCGAAGGGTTGGTCGCCCTTATCTTTGATGAAGGGCATGGGATGCAGCACCTTCGTGGGGGCCTTGGTCGTCAGGCGGAACTCGACGTGGTGGAAGCCCTCGTTCTCGCTGCGGGGGCGGGCGATCTGCACGCCGCCGATCTCGCGCAGTGAGCGCACGTGGGTGCCCGTGTCGATATCCAACGCGATGCCCTCGATCTCCATCACACGGACGGTCTCGATATGGCGGGGGAGGAGGGAGAGCTTGAGGGGGTGGAGGAGGGGAGATTCGCGGGCTTCGTCGCGCGAGAGGAGGTAGGTGTAGACGGGCACGTCGGCGGCGATGGCTTCGTTGGCGCGTTTTTCCAGGTCATTGATCAGGTGGTCCGACATACAATCGGTTTTGAAGACGACGCGGAGGCCATTACTCATCACGCGTGGCCGGACGGTCTGGGCACCACAGAGGTAAAAGGTGATGGCGCTGAGCAGATGGAATGCCGTGTGGGTGCGCATCATGCGATGTCGATAGGTCCAGTCGAGTTCGCCGGTGATGGCGGTGCCGACGGGGGGCGGTTCGCCCGCGACGCGGTGCCAAAAGAGGCCGTCATCGGCGTGGACATCGGCGACATTCGCCTTATCCGCTGCGCCCCATTTCAGCCAACCGCGATCCGGCATCTGGCCCAGCTCGCCGGGGCAAAAGGCGGTGCGGTCGAGCGCCACCCGGTCCCCTTTCACGTCGAGCACGCGCGCCTCAAACGACCGCGCATACGGATCATCGAGATACAAACCTACACGTGAAACCATGGAAACGCTCCTTTTAGGGACAGCGTGAACGCCGCGCACGGGGGATAAAAAAAGACTCCACATCCCCGGACCGGGGACGGGAGGCTATGCCCGTGGTACCACCCCAATTAGCCCTGCTGAAGCAGCGGCTCACTCATGCGCGGCGCAGATGATCTCTGACGCCTCCCCGTGTGGTAACGGACGGGTTGCCGGTCGCCCCCTGGGGCAACAGCTCGGGAGTGATCTTCCACGCGGGCGGCAAACACCTGGTCACACCACCCCAGGTTCTCTGGGTCGCGCACCGTGCGTGTACTAGTTCCCTCAATGCTGTGTTACGCTCCCAAGTGTATGATCTTTTGGTCAGAATTGCAAGGAAGCGGGGCTTGTTTACCCCTGAACTGAGGCGCGCCACGCGGCGCTGCCAGGGGCGGCGCTGGGGTGTTTGCTGGTACTAGGGAGCTTGCCAGAACGACGGCTGGCCGCCAGAATGATATAATGCGGGTACAGTGCACTGGGGCTGGGGCGCCGTCGCCCCAACGCTCGTGTGGTATACAATAGAAAGCAGTGATGCATCCCGCTTTTTATCGTGGCTTTGTCACAACGTGACCACCATTGGCATCTTCTATCAGAGGAGAACGCGACCATGGCTAGCACATCCAAGGATACCTCGCGCATCATCATCCATCATCTCGCCAACATTCATTTCAGCGCCGACCCACGCGTTGGGGGAAACGGCGCGCTGCAAACGTATACGCAAATGATTTTGGCGCAGGATGCCAATTTGCCCGATATTATGGTCATTACCGGCAACCTGACCCTGGCGGGCACGGTGGATGAGCTGCGGCAGGTCGCGGAAGCGTTGTCGCCCCTGGCCACGAAGATGAATCAAGCCCAGCGACGGGGCATCGTGCTCGTCCCTGGCTCACACGACCTCTTTTGGCTGGACCCCAGCGTGTGGGCCAAACGCAATGGGCGCAAAGACAAAGACCACCCCAAACGCTATTACGATGCGATCGGCCAGTCCTATCAAGCATTGCACCAATTCTTTCCCTCGGGCCTCTACACCGTCCCTGGCCGCGCGCCCAACTATATGCATGGTCAATTCCTGATTTATACGCTGGATACCTGCTTTCAGCCGGTGCAGGGTGTCCCCGAAAAAGATCCCACCGAGGCGGAAAAAGTCTTTGGCGATTACGCGGAATATCATGAGCGCGAGCGCAATAACCCAGCGAAACTGTTGCAGCAGATGATCGCGGCGGCCCCGCGTGACCGGGGGCAACTGCAAGAGAACGACCTCAACCTCTTTACCAGCGTGCGCGGCTCCGACACCGATGAGCGTCAGCTCCGCATCTTGGCGACGCACCATCCCCTTTTCGCGACATCGACCCTGGGGGATGCCTATCAGGTCCCCGAGCGCGTCGACAAGGCGCTGGAGATCGCGCAAAGCACGAGCTTCCAGTTGCTGCTGCATGGGCACACCCACCGCGCGAACGCGCTGATGACGACGTACCCCGCGCAGGTGGGCCAGGTGCCCGCCTCGATCTTGCAGGTGGGGGGCGGCAGCTTCGTCGCGACGCCGTATAATCCGGTGCCGACCTACAACCAATTGACCGCGCAGCACAACGTCATGCGGCCCGTCGCCAAGGACCATGACGCGACCTTCTGGTCGGTGAAGCTGGAAACCCACACCCTCACAGCCCCCGCCCAGGCGCACTATTACCCCTCCTTCGTCTTGGGTGGGGCCAGCGATCTGCTGAGCGCCAAGGTCAACCAGGCGAAGGAAGCGGATGAAGCGACGGCACGGCGCAAGACCCTGGAGCGCCGCGTGAATCTGGTGCTGCGCGACCTGGCGCACATGCTGGACGAAGATACGCGCAACGACGTCGCGAGCGCGCTGGACGAACGCCGCCGCCAGATCGCCCTGCGCCGCACCGAGGACGACGCGCGCGCCAGCGCGGGCGAAAGCGATGACGACCCACGCCGATTCGAGGCTGGCCGCAGGGCCGCTGACGCCTTTCGGGTCAGCAATCCCCCGCGCGGCCAATCCGTCAACCCGGTCGCGGAACAGTTGAGCAAGATCTTTCGCACCGTCTACGAGATGTTTACCCTCGACATCTTCAAGGGCATCCGCATCAATGTAGTGTTGGCACTGAAGCCGCGTATCGTGCCCTCGGCGACGCTCATCGAAGGGGTGACGCCGCGCATGTCCCTCGACGGGGCACCGCTGCTGGCGGCCCCGCAGGGGACCATCACCATGCCCTATGCCCATCTCTTGCCAAACTCAGACATGGGGCCGGTGTTTCGCGATGGCTTGCCCTACATCAGCACCCTGGCGGGCTGGTCGGTCATCTTGGGCGACATCCACACCCTCGCGCCAGCGCCCGCGTCCGCGTCCGCCACCGAGGCGACGGATCTCATGTCGGATGTCGACCAGGGGGTTTCGGGGGAAATCCCCCATCGGCGCTTCATCGACATCGACTGGTTGATCAAGAGCCAGAAGCTGGCGCGGGTCATTGATGAGCTACGGGTCTACGAAGCGGGGCTGATGCGCGACGCGGCGCAAAACCCGACACCGGATCTGGATGAAGAGACGAAGCGCGTCAATCAGTTGATTCAAGATCTCGACGCGCGCCACGCGAATATCGAGATCGAGCGCCTCTTCATGAAGCGCACCATTCCCCGCAATGGCCCATACGTCCCCTATGTGTCGGTGTCGGTGCCGCTACGCGAAAACGGCCACGACCCCCACCTGGAAGAGATGGGCGTGATCCAGGTCGATGTCGGCGAAGACGACGCGGGCAAGGCCGGAATCTTGCGCCCCTATCAGCGCGAGATGCTGCGGACGGTGTCGCATCTGATCTGGTTGATCTTGACGACGACCCGCGTGGTAGAGGATTATCAGAACATCGGCAAGGGCCACAATCTGGCCTATCAGCAGCTTGATGCGGAAAAGCGTGCCGTCGAACATCATCTCTCCGAGGCGTATCGCACCATCTCGGAACAGAATAAGCGCATCTACGGTGGGAATCGCTGAGCAAGCGGGCTGCGGCCTGGCTGGTGACGCTGGCGATCCCCGTGCCACAGCAAAGGAAGCAGCCATGCATACAGAACGGTCGCGCGACCTGTTTGCCGCCGCGCAGCGCGTCATCCCCGGCGGGGTGAATAGCCCGGTGCGCGCCTTTCGCGCGGTGGGCGGCGATCCGCTCTTCATCGCGCGGGGCGCGGGGGCACGCCTCTGGGACGCCGATGACAACGAGTTCATCGACTATGTGCTGTCGTGGGGGCCGTTGATCCTGGGACACGCCGCCCCAGCGGTCATCGCGGCCATCACGGCGGCGGCGCAGCAGGGCACCAGCTTTGGCGCGCCCACCGCCCGCGAGACGGAGCTAGCGGAGCTGGTCTGCGCGCGGGTACCCTCGGTCGAGCGCGTGCGCTTCACCAGCTCGGGCACCGAGGCGGTGATGAGCGCGCTGCGGCTGGCCCGTGCCTTCACGGGCCGCGAGCATCTCATCAAATTCGATGGCTGCTACCATGGGCACACCGACGATATGCTGGCGCGGGCGGGGTCCGGCGTGGCGACGCTGGGGCTGCCCGACTCGCCCGGCGTGCCCGGCGCGGCGGCGGCCCTCACCCACATCGCCCCTTATAACGACCTGGACGCGGTGGCGACGATCTGCGCGGCGCACCCCGGCTCCGTCGCCGCCATCATCGTGGAACCCATCGCGGGCAACATGGGCTTCGTGCTGCCGCAGCCGGGCTTCTTGCAGGGCTTGCGCGACCTCGCCAACCAGAATGGCGCGCTGCTGATCTTCGACGAAGTCATGACGGGCTTCCGCGTGGCCCCCGGCGGCGCACAGGCGCTCTTGGGCGTCACACCGGATCTGACGACGATGGGCAAGGTCATCGGCGGTGGGCTGCCGGTCGGCGCGTATGGCGGGCGGGCCGACCTCATGGCCATGGTGGCACCGCAGGGGCCGATGTACCAGGCGGGCACGCTCTCAGGCAACCCGCTGGCGATGGCGGCGGGCATCGCCACGCTGCGGGCGCTGGACGCGCCAGGGGTCTATGCGCGGCTGGGCGACCTCGCCGCGCGGCTGGCGGCGGGCTTCGTGGCGGCGGGCGAACGGGCCGGGGTGCCCGTGCAGGCCAGCAGCGCGGGGGGTATGTGGGGCTATTTCTACAACGCCACCCCCGTGACGGACTTCGCCACCGCGCGGCTGTCGGATGGCGACCGCTTTCGCCGCACCTTCCACGCAATGCTAGCGCGGGGGGTGTACCTGGCCCCCTCGCCCTTCGAGGCGGCCTTCGTCTCGCTGGCCCACACCGACGACGACATCAGCCAGACGCTGGCGGCGCTGGCCGACGCGCTAGGGGAGTGAGGCGGCTCATGCGCCGCGCGTCACGGCCAGGGCTTGCTCGGCCAGGGCGGGCACGCCGCGCTCAAGCTCCGCGAAGAAGGGGTCGTCGGTGACGCCCGCGAGATGGCGCTTATAGCTGCCTTCGAGCAAGATCGCCATCTTCCAGATCGCCAGCGCGTGATAAAAGGCCAGGGCCTCGGGGGCGATGGCGCGTCCGGTGCGTTCGGCGTAGCGCGCGGCCAGTTCAGCGCACGTGGGGAAGCCGGGGGCCTCGACCAGTCGCCAGTCGTCCTGCGCCGTCAGCGCGGGGGGCGGGTCGCTGGCCTCGCGCCAAAAGGCGAGCAAATACCCCAGATCCGCCAGCGGGTCGCCCAGGGTCGCCATCTCCCAGTCGAGCACGCCGACGACGCGGACGGGCAGGCCATCGGCATACATGACGTTGTCGAGGCGGTAGTCGCCGTGGACGATGGTGGCGGGCGGCGACGCGGGCAGATGCGCCGCCAGCCACGCCGTGACGGCGTCGAGCGCGGGGATGTCGCGCGTGCGGGCACCCTCAAGTTGGCTGGCCCAGCGGCGCACCTGGCGCTCTAGGTAGCCCTCGGGCTTGCCGAAGCCCTCTAGCCCTGCCGCGTGCCAATCGACCGTGTGCAGGTCGGCCAGGGCGTCTACCAGCGCCAGACCGATGGCATGGCGGCTGGCGGGGTCGTCCGCCCACGTGGGCAGGCGACGGCGCAGGACGACCCCATCGACCTGGCTCATCAGGTAGAACGCGTCACCGAGGATGGCCTTGTCCTCGCAAAAGAGGATCGGCCTGGGCACGGGCACCGCCGTCCCCGCCAGCGCCGAGATGACGCGCCATTCGCGCGTGACATCGTGCGCGGTGGGCAGATAGTCGCCCAGCGGCGGGCGGCGCAGCACCCAGCGGTCCGCCCCGCGCCACAGGAAGAAGGTTTCGTTGGAATGCCCGCCCCGCACGCGTAGGGCACCCAGCGGCGCGGTCACGTCGCCTGGCACGCGCTCGGCCAAATACGCCGCCAGCGCGGGGGGATTCAGCAGCCGTGCTACCTCGGGTCGCTCGATCTGGTCTTCCATCGCATCGCTCCCCATCGTGGTTGATGCCCGCGCGTCGGTGCGCGCATCATCGCCGCTCAGCATAGGCCAGGGGCGGACGCGCTGTCAAGGGGACATCATTTCTGCGCGGTGAATTCATTGGGGAACGGGAAGTCAGTAAACCCGTCGATGTGGTAGAGCGCACTCACCTGAGCGGTCGCTTCGCTGAAGCACGTGGGCACCCCGAAAGTCTTCTGGCCGGGATACGCCCCATTTTGATCGAGTTGCACCGTGATCGTCGCCATGCAATTTTGCGCGGGATCGCCGAATTGCAGCGTCACCGTCAGCATCTGGCTGGGCACGGGATTGGCCGCAGTGGCAAACTGATCGATCTTTCCTGGCGTGCCCGCCTTCCACGTGCCGATCATCATCGCCGATGCGGTGAAGGTCGTCGCCGAGGGAGTGCCCGAGGCATCGGGGGTGGGCGTGGTGTTCGCGGGCGTCACGGTGGGCGTGGGCGTGGTGCCAAAGGTCGAGGTGGCGACCACGGTGGGCTTGGTGCCCGAGGCATCGGTGCCCTGCGGCGTCAGTTTATTCAGGGGAAAGTTCGATGAGTTGCCGTTGCCAGCCACCACGAGGCTGCCCTTGGTGACATTTCCGGCACCGGCAAAGAGGCTGCCGAGCAGATTCGACCCGACCAACGCGGCGACGCAAAGGATCAGCAAAAACGATCCCGCGCCCAGCGTGCCCCAGGTGGCACGGAAGGCGGGCTGTGTCTCCCACCGATCCTGAAACTGCTCGATGAACGCGTTGAACGATTTCTGGAAACGCACCATGGACCCAATTCCCCCCGACGCGCTAGCGGATCAATCGTCGGCATTGTAGCAGGGAACAAGGGAACCGGCAAGGGCCACGAGTCCTTCGTAGGACGATTTGGCCCCATGGCCCACGCCAGCGCGCGCTCCCTGGGGTCAGCCTTGACAGATGCCGATATCCTTTCTAGTGAAGGTGGCCTTTTGTCTGGCTCCCTGAAAGGCAGGTGCGCGATGTCGCCCCAACCAACCTGGCTGGACCTATATAACTATCGCAAGATCGTGGGTGCACTCTACCGCACGTGCCACGACCGACTGCGGCGCGGCGAGGACGCGGCGACGGTGTGGCGGTCGTTCCGCGACCTGAAGGACGCGCTCTATCGGGGGCACCCGCAGTCGCCGCTGGCCCCAGCGGAGCGCGGCACCTTCGCGGGGCTGCGCTACTTTGCCTATGACCCCACCTGGCGCGTGGCGGCGACCCTCACCCCCGAACTGACCGAGTCGCATACCGAACTGCCCGCCAGCGGCCCGCATATGATGCAGTTTCGCCGCGCCGCGCGGGCACGCTTCAGCCGCGCGGGGACGGATTTCGATTTGGTGGTGTACTGGATCGACGTGTATGGGGGCGGCATGTTCCTGCCCTTCCGCGATGGCAGCAACGCGACCGACACGTATGGTGGGGGGCGCTACCTCTTCGACACGGTCAAAGGCAGCGACTTCGAGCAGGTGGATGGCGGCAGCGTGGGCGGCTACGCGGGCGGGCGCGTCATCCTCGACTTTAACTATGCCTACAACCCCTCGTGCGCCTACGACGCGCGGTGGGTCTGCCCGCTCGCCCCGCCCGAAAATCGGCTGACGGCGGAGATCCGCGCGGGCGAACTCGCCTTCCATCCCGAGTGATCGACGGACGGGATATTCCGGTTTGCGTGCCCTGTGAGCCATTTGTGCAATGGATAGCCAGATGCACCCGGCCATGCTAGAATGGAACGCGCATCGTCTCACCGTCGCCACGCACCCGCCCGGAAAGGAACTGTCCGTTGTTGACCCCCTATCGCGATGCCGAACAGCGCATCGCCAGTCCGTATGCCATCGACTCGCTGAAATTGCGGGCGACGGTCAAACGTCAGACCCAGCAGAGCAACCGCTTCCGTTCGGTCATCATCGCGCTGGTCGCCATCGGGCTTTTCGCGGCGGTGCTGCGCGACCCGTTGCTCAGTTTCATCACGCAGGTGCCGCCCTCGCCACGCATCGACCTGAACCTGAATGGGCAGTGGCAGGTGCAGTCCTCCGCGCGGGTCAGCGACGATGGGGCGCGCTTTTCGCGCAGCAGCTACCACGATGGCGAATGGATGTCATCGTCGCTGCCCACCAGCATCATGGGAGCGATGATCGCCAACCATGCCTTCGCATATGATCCGCTCTATGGCACGAACCTGCAAGCCGTCGATGAGGGGCAATTCACCAGCGCGCGCTGGTGGTTTCGTCGCGCCTTTGACCTGCCCGCGACGGCGACCGACCGCCGCGTGTGGCTGAAACTGGAAGGGCTGAACTATCGCGCGCAGGTCTGGGTGAACGGCGTGCAACTGCGCGACCCCATGCCACAAAACGCCAGCACCGCCGACCAGATCCAGTTCACTGGCACCTTTCGCACCTATATGGTGGATATTACTAGCGTAGCGCATCGCGGCGGCAGCAACG
This sequence comes from Ktedonobacterales bacterium, assembly GCA_038234855.1. Lineage (GTDB taxonomy): Bacteria > Chloroflexota > Ktedonobacteria > Ktedonobacterales > JACDGC01 > JACDGC01. The sequence continues at coordinate 19,029 of JBBQSR010000008.1, forward strand.
CACTCGCCATCGGCCTCACCCGCGCCGCTGGGGCCTATCAAGCCTTCAGCGTGCACTATGTCGACTGGAACCCCGACCCGCCCGACATGGATATGGGCATCCTCAATGGCGTCTCGGTCGCCATCACCGGCCCTGTGCGGCTGGCCCACCCCTACGTCGTGACGAATAGCCTCGCCAACAACGCCGCCGCCGTCACCATCTATGTCGACGCGGTGAATGGCTCGGGCAGCGCCACCAGTGGCACGCTCACCGGCACCCTGGCAGGCATCCCCTTCACCCAGACGGTGAAGGTGGGCGCGCATGCCACCCAGACGCTCGCCATCCCGCTGACCTTGCAGAATCCGCGCCTGTGGTGGCCATGGCAATATGGCAGCCCCGACCTGACGCCGCTGGCGCTGCACTTCACGCTGGGGGACGACGAGCCGAGCGACGACCTGGCGACGCAGGTGGGCATCCGCACCGTCACCAGCCGCCTCATCTCGGTGCCAGGCTATGACCCGCAGCGCATCTTCACCGTCAATGGCAAAGACATCCTCATCCGTGGCGCGGCCTATAACCCCGACATCTTTTACAATGAAGATCCGGCCCGCGAAGAGGCCACCATGCAGTACATTCGCCAGATGAACCTGAACGCGATCCGCTTCGAGGGCGTCTTCATGGACGACAATTTTTACAATCTGGCGGATAAATACGGCATCCTCACTACGAGCGGCTGGCAGTGTTGCAGCGCGTACCAAGAAGAGGACAACGTGCTGGGCGGCGCGGACATCGAGGTCGTCAAGGAAGAGTTGCGGTCGCTACTCTATCGCCTGCGCGAGCACCCCAGCACGCTCTTTTGGATGAATGGCAGCGACCATGCCCCCCAGCCGCAGACGCTGGCGACCTATTATGCCATCGAAAATGACCTGCACTGGACGCCCGCCATCCCCGCCGTTTCCAGCGCGACGGATCGCATGGGCAACAACCCGCCGACGCGCGACCCCGTCAACGCGCCCTCGGGCATGAAGATGCGGGGGCCGTACCAGTACGTGCCGCCGAGTTATTGGGAAAACGATGCGCTGTCTGGCGCGGCATGGGGCTTCGCCACGGAGATCAGCCCTGGCCCAGATGTACCCGTTAGCGAGGGCCTCAACCAGTTCCTCGCCCCCAATAGCTTGCTCGATAGTACGTGGAACTATCACACGCCGAATGGCTCCTACTACCATAACCTCGACATCCTGCAAGGCGTCCTTCGCGATGAATACGGTGGCTGGAGCAACCGCGACACCTTCGCCGCGCTGGCCCAGGCCGAGGGCTACGAGGCCCACCGCGCGATGTTCGAGGCCTGGGGCCGCAAGAAATATCACAACGCGACTGGCGTCATCCAATGGATGCTCAACGACGCCTGGCCCGGCATGTACTGGAACCTGTATGACTACTACATGCATCCCGGCGGCGGCTTCTTTGGCACGCAGACGGCGCTGGAACCGCTGCACATCCAATACACCTATCTGGACCGCACGGTGAGCCTGGTCAATTCGACGCGCAATGCCTTCCCAGGCATGACGGCGCGTGCCCAGGTCTACAACATCAACGGCAAGCAAGCGTGGGATAGCGGCACCGTCACCACCAGCATCGCGGCGGATGGCGAACGCGATCTGCTGCGCGTGCCAGCGGGCAACTACTCGACCACCTATTTCCTGCGGCTGACGCTCAGCGTGAATGGCAAGGTCGTCAGCCAACCGACCTATTGGCTGTCGACGGCCTCCCCCACGGGCGACAACCCCGACTATACCGCGCTGCAGCGACTGCCACAGCCGAGCCTGAAGACGACCGATACGCCGATGAGCGACGGCACCAGGGTGACGCACACCATCACCGTCACCAACACCGGCGCATCAGTCGCCTTCTTCGTGCGCGTCGCGCTCAACAAGGGTCCTAACGGCGGCGAGATCGCGCCGATACTCTGGAGCGACAACTATCTGACGCTGCTGCCTGGCGAGTCGCGCACCATCACCGCCAGCTATCGCCCCGCCGACCTGGGCACCGCCCCAGCGCAACTGGTCATCCATCCCTTCCCGTGAGGCTGGGTGAGGGAGACAAGGGCAAGCGTGTTTGTGGATGAAGCGGGAGGGGCCAGCGGGTTCACCTGCTGGCCCCCCCATGAGCATCACTCCTC
>JBBQSR010000009.1:0-19941 GCA_038234855.1 Ktedonobacterales bacterium
GGCGACATCGCGGGCTTTCCAGGCAGCGATTCGCGTCTGTGCGCCGCCAGTGGCGATGCCCCGGTCGTCTCGGTGGGCGTCGAGCCGAACGGCGTGCCGCCAGGGGTGGTGGCGCTGGGGGGTGGCCCGCCGCGCTTCCGCGACCTCTTCGCGCGACAGGTGCAGTTGCACGCGCAAAAGTCCAACCCCACCGCGCAGCCGTGGCAAGCGCACCGCGAGGCGCTGGCGATGGCCCTGGCCACCACGCCCGACCCACAGTGGTCGCTGACCTTCGAGGGTGCCGACCCTCAGACGGAGGAGGCCGCCGAGAGTCGCCTGACCGTCGCCAATGGCTTGCTGGCCGCGCGTGGCGCGCTGGATGTCCCCGCGCCGCATTCGTTGCCGCGCACGCTGGTGGCGGGCCTCTTCGCCCCGACCGCTGACGCGCAGCACCTGCCCGTGCTCGTCTCCGCGCCGAATTGGAGCCGTCTGCGCATCCACATCGACGGCCAAGAGGTCGCGTTGGATACGGCCCAGTGCCATCGCACATTGGATATGCGGACTGGCGTGCTGCTGAGCCAGTGGCAATGCACGACCGAGGCGGGCATCACCCTGACGCTGCGTGCCCGCCGCAGCGCCTCGCAGGACGAGCGCGCCCTGGCCTGGCACATCGCCCGGCTCGATGTCAGCGCCCCCGCGACCGTCATCGTGGAATCATGGCTCGAACCGCTCGATCCGTTATTAATCGCCGATGCCCCGGAAGGCGAGGTTTTGCGCTGGCGCACGACGGATGGTGCACATCGCCTGGCCCTGGCGACGGCGGCACAACTGGACCTGCCGGGTGGTCCCCTCGCCCCCATCGCTACTAGCGACACGGCTGGGCTGCGGTGGGAATGGACGGCGCAACCTGACCAGCCCGCGCTCTATTCACGGTTGGTCGCCGCTGGCCGCGACGTCCCTGCCGCCACCGTCGGTGCGGCCTTTAGCGCGGCACAGGCGCGGGGCTTTGGCGCGCTCTTCGCGGCGCATGGGCGGGCCTGGGCCGCGCGGTGGGACCAAGCGGATGTCGGCGTGGGCGACGCGCTGCCCACCCAGGTGGATCTGCGATTCGCGGCCTATCACCTCATCAGCGCGGCGAACCCAGACGACCCGGCGGTGTCGGTCGGCGCGCGGGCGCTGACGGGCGAGGCCTACCACGGCCACGTCTTTTGGGATACCGAGATCTTCTTGTTGCCCTTCTATACCCTCTGCTGGCCAGAGGCCGCGCGGGCGATGCTGCAGTACCGGCACCGAACCCTGGGCGCGGCGCGGGCCAAGGCGACGCGGCTGGGCTATCGCGGCGCGCTCTATGCCTGGGAATCGACCGACACTGGGGCCGATGTCACGCCCGATTCGGTCATCGATCCGCTGGGGAAGGTCGTGCCGGTCCTGAACGGGCACCTGGAGCAGCACATCAGCGCCGACATCGCCTATGCCGTCTGGCACTATTGGCAAGCGACTGGCGACGAAGAATTCTGGCTGAATGCCGGAGCCGAGATCGTGCTAGAAACGGCACGATTCTGGGCCAGCCGCGCCACGCACGAGGCCGATGGGCGATATCACATCCGTGGCGTCATCGGCCCCGATGAATATCACGAGAATGTGGACGACAACGCCTTCACCAATGGCATGGCGCGCTGGAATCTGCGCTGCGCCCAGGCCGTCGTGGAGTCGCTGGCGACGCGCTGGCCCGCCCGCTGGGCGACCCTGCAAGCGCAACTGGACCTGACGCCAGCGGAGGTCGCGCAGTGGCCCGTCGTCGCGGCGGGTCTGGTGCTGCACCAAGACCCCCAAACCAAGGTGATCGAGCAGTTCCAGGGATTCTTTGACCTGGAACCTATCGATCTGCGACAGTATGCCGACCGTAAGGTGCCCATCGACGTGGTGCTGGGCCACGAGCGCACCCAACGCACCCAGGTCGTCAAGCAAGCCGACGTCATCATGCTGCTGCTCTTGCTGTGGGACGAATTCGACGCGGAAACCATCGCGGCGAACTTTCGCTATTACGAGGCACGCACGGCCCATGGCAGCTCGCTCGATCCGGCCATCCATGCCCTTGTGGCGGCGCGGGTGGGGTTGGCGGAACTCGCCGAACGCTACTTCCAGCAGACCATCGCGGTCGATAGCCAAGACAGCACGGGCAGCGAAGCGATGGGACTGCACATCGCCACCCTGGGCGGGCTGTGGCAGGCGACGGTCTTTGGCTTCGGTGGCGTCACCGTCAGCGACGCGGGCATCGCGGTGAATCCACATTTGCCCGAGGCATGGTCGTCGCTCAACTTTCCCCTGCGCTGGCGTGGCAGCCAGCTACGCATCACTAGCATGCGCGACCCGCGTACCATCACCGTCGCGGTGGAGGGGGGCGGCACCTCCGTCATCCTGGGGGGCCGCGCGTTCCCCTTGGCCTCCGAGACGACCACGCATTTCGCCTGGGACGCACCGAGCAAGGGCTGGCAGATCGCTGCCCCGCTGTGATGCCCGCACGTTGACAGGGGACGCGCGCAGCACATACAATAGAAGGGCTGTTATGCCATTCTAAAATTCACGACTTTTCGCCCGGAACTGAGAAGGGAACAGGTGTCGATGTCGCAGGTGCAATCGAACGAAGCTGGAACGCAGGCTACCCTCCTTCCCCCGCCGCAGGTGGACGGCTTTCGCCATCGGTTTGCCTCGCTGGTGTCGGCCATCATTCATCCCCTGGTCTTTCCGTTGGTGACGGTCATCGTGCTCAGCTATGCCTATACGCGCAGCGTCAGGACGACGCTCTTTTACACGGGGGTCGCGGTGGCGCTGACGGCGCTGCCCGTGGCGGTGGTGGTGCTGGTGCAGGTGCGGCGCGGCAAATGGACCGACCTGGACGTGTCGGTGCGCAAGCAACGCTACGCGCTCTATCCCCTCTCGCTCGCCTTCCTCGGCCTCTTGGCGTATGTCTATTACCGGCTGCAAGCCCCGCGCGAGGCGATCGTCTCGGTGCTCTCGCTGGCGGCGGCAAACGTGATCAATGGCGTCATCAATCTGGTGTGGAAGATCAGTGCCCACGCGACGACGGCGGCGGCCTGTGCCTCGCTGCTGTGGATCCTTTCCCCTGGCCATACCTGGGGACCCCCCGCCGCCGCCGGGGCCGTGCTGGTGGGTTGGTCGCGAGTGGAACTGGGCCGTCACACCACCGGCCAGGTGATCGCGGGCTGGCTGGTCGGCGTCGGCAGTTCCGTGCTGGCCGTGCGCCTGGGGATGTGACGCGATGCACCCTTGGGACGTGACCGAGGCCGAGGCCATCGCCATCCAACAGCAGTTGCGCGGACAGGTGCTGCGCTCTGGCTCATTGCGGATGGAGGATGTGCGCACCGTCGCGGGCATCGACGCCTCGTATAAAGAGATCGGCCAAGCGGCCATCGTCGTGCTCTCGTTCCCCGATATGACGGTGGTCGAGCAGGTGACGGCGACGCGCTCTAGCGTCTTCCCCTACATCCCAGGCTTGCTGTCCTTTCGCGAAGGTCCAGCGGTGCTGGACGCGATGGCGAAGCTGACGACGACCCCCGATGTGCTGGTCTTCGATGGCCAGGGCATCGCGCATCCCCGACGGCTGGGCATCGCCGCGCACATGGGCGTGGTGCTGGGTCGCCCCAGCATCGGTTGCGCGAAATCGCGCCTCGTCGGCCAATACACCGAGCCTTGCCCCAACGCGGGCGACCAATCGCCGCTGTATGATCGTGGTGAGCAGATCGGCGTGGTGCTGCGGTCGAAGCCGCACACCAATCCCCTCTTCGTCTCGACCGGCCACCTCATCGACCTGGATGTGGCGATGGCGGTGCTGCTGCGCTGCTTCCGGGGCTATCGCTTGCCTGAACCGACCCGCCAGGCGGATCGGCTGGCGGCGCTGTGACACCTCACGCGCGGCAAAACAGCACCTTCAGGTAGCCGCTCTCGGGCATGGCGAGCAGGTTGGGGTGGTCTAGGCCGTGCGTGAAGGTTTCGGCGCTCTGGAAGACGCGCCCCTCGCGCTGTGCCGCCTCGTTGATGGTGGTGACGAACTCATCCATCGTGACGGAGCCGGAGCACGAGCATGTCACCAGCAGTCCGCCGGGGTTCAGGCATTGAAGCCCCAGGCCATTCAGGCGGCGATAGGCGCGCAGGGCTTGCGGTTTGGCCCCCAATGTCTTAGCGAAGGCAGGGGGATCGAGGATGACGACATCGAAGCGTTGCCCGGCCTCGACCCACTTATCGAGATAGGCGAAGGCGTCGCCCACCAGAAACTCGTGCGCGGCAGGGTCCAGCCCATTCAGCGCGAACTGCGTCTTGGCGTGGGCGACGACGGGGCCTGACTGATCGACCGAGGTCACGTGGCTGGCCCCCGCCACCCCCGCGACGATGCCGAACGCCCCCGTATAGCTGAAGGTGTTGAGCACCGTCTTCCCCGCGACATATTTAGCCAACGCACGCCGCTTGTCGCGTTGATCGAGGAAGAAGCCGGTTTTTTGGCCCGTCCACACATCCACGGTGTAGCGCAGATCGTTTTCGCGGATCTCGACCAGCGGCGGGGCCTCGCCCCACGCCAAGCGAGTGCGTTCGCGCTCTAGCCCCTCGCGGGCGCGGGCGGCGACATCGTTGCGCAAGACGATCCCACTTGGCCCCACCACGTCGCGCAGCGCCGCCACCAGATCGTCAGTCAGCAGTTCCATTCCAGCGGTCGAGATCTGCATCACCAGCACATCGCCATAGCGATCCACGATGGCACCAGGCAGGAAGTCGCCCTCGGCATTGATCAAGCGGTACGCGTTGGTCTGGGGATCATCCAGGAAGGGGGCGCGCAACCGCAGGGCACGCCGCACCCGTTCGGCGAGGAATGCCGCGTCGATCTCCTCGGCGGCGTCGCGCGTGAGGATGCGTACCGCGATATCCGTCTGGGGATTGTAGTAGCCGCGCGCCACGAACCGCTCGGCCATGTCGTGAATGTCCACGATGGTGCCAGGCGGCAATTCGGTCTGCGGGTCGCGCAGGGCGCGCGAAAAGATCCACGGGTGGCCGCGCAAGAGCGCCTCGTCGCGGTGCGCCTTCAGGTGAAAGATGGGGTGGTTCATGCGACTTGGGCATCCCGTCGATAGTTGGCGACGAAGAGCAGCAGCATCGCGCCGACCAGGGCGATGATCGCCAGCACCGAGAAGCCCTGTGCCCGCGTCGCGTTCCACCGCGCGAAGGAGAGCAAGCCAGCCCCTAGCAGCGCCAAGCTGCCCGCGACGGTCAGCGGCTCGCCCAGCCATTGCCGCACCGTGCTCAGCAGGTTGCTTTCGGCGGCATCTGGGCGCTGGTTGGCCTGTTGCTGTAAGAAGAGGATGCCACTGGCGAGGCCCAGCAAGATCAACCCCACTGGCAAGGCCAGCCGCACGCTCTGCGAGACGACGGCGATGAAGAGGACGTATTCCAGCCCCGCGAAGGGAAAGCCCCCCGTGAAGGCCCGCACTACCCGCGCTGTCGTGCCCGAGGCGGCACCAGCAGCCGCGCTGGTGGCGGGGGCATAGGTGGCCTTCGCCACGCCTGTCGCGCTGGCGAGCGCTGGTCGGCTGGCGCTGGCCGCTGGCGTGGTGCCGCCCTTGTCGCCAGCACGGATGGTGATGGGCTGCGAGGGCGTCTTGCTGGCGGGCACGCCGGGTTTCGCCGCCGCGACGGGCTGCGAGGGCGTGCGCTTCGCGTTCGGCATCGGCTTGGCTTTGTTGCCGGTCGGTTGATTGGGGCGATTTCGCGGTGTACTCATGCGCTCAGGATAGCACACTTCGCGGCGTGCTGGCAAAAAGCGCCCTAAATGGCCCAGGAAGCGCCCCGCTCATGCCATGTTCTCACAATACGCAGTGCCTGAGCTACACCGTTCCCATGGTGGGGTATAATCCTCTGTCTAGTCTTGAGGTTGCCTCTTCGTCGATAATTCCAAGGGATTCCCGCACCCCACACGGATGCCATTTCTGGTTTCCAGCGGGCTTACCAGGGGGCGCGAAAAGCCCCTGGCAGCCCTGGTGGTGTCAGACGCGATCCCTGGTCTACCTCAAGATCGTCTATCGCATCTTTATGGGCGATAAGCTGATCATCGACACCATCCTCAGTCGCAAGATGGTAGGGTGATTTCGGCTCTCACGCATGGCGCGCCCCCGATGATGCAAAGATCGTCGGGGGCGCTGCGAAAATGGCCGCGCTAGCCGCCCTGCTCCACCAGTTCACCAAAGCGGGCGATGTCGGCGCGAATGACGTCTAGGCTGCCGCGCCAGAAATCGGGCGCGTGCAGGTCGATGCCGAAGCGCCCCGCCAGCGTCGCCGCGTCGGCCAAGCCGGTGGAGGCCAGCAGGTCGTCATATTGGCCCCGGAAAGCGTCGGGGTCTTGCTGGTAGCGCGCGTATAGCCCCAGCCCGAACAGCAAGCCAAACATATACGGATAGTTATAGAAGAAGATGTCGGCGCGGTAATAGTGCCCCTTTGCTGCCCACATATAGGGGTGCAGTTGCGCGTCGTCGAGGCCATCACCATACGTCTCGCGTTGCGCTGCCAGCATGATCTCGCAGAGTTCGGCGACGGAAAGCTCGCGCGCTTGACGGCGTGCCAGCACGCGCTCCTCGAAGAGGAAGCGGCAGGTGATATCCACCACCACCTGTGCCGCGCCGCCGATGACGGATTCCACGATCAACAGTTGTTCGCCCTGGCTGGCGTGGCGCAGCGCGGCGTCGCGGGTGAGCGTCTCGCAAAAGATGCTGGCGGTTTCGGCTAGCGTCATCGGCGTTTGTCGCTGCAACGCGGTATGCCCCGCGAGATTCATGGCATGGTAGCCGTGGCCCAGCTCGTGCGCCATGGTGCTGACGCCCTGGTACGAGGGGTCGAAATTCAGCATCACGCGCGACTCATCCGCTTGCATGGGCATGCAGAAGGCCCCGCCGCGTTTGCCCGCGCGCGGCTCGGCATCGATCCAGTTTTCGCGAAAGGCGCGGGCGGCGTAGTCGCTGAGGCGCGGCGAATAGACGCCGAACTGCTCCACCACGAAGTTGGTCGCGTCGGGGTAGCCCCACGAACGGTCGCTGCTGCCGACCGGAGCGAAAAGGTCATAGAATGCCAGCTTGGGAATGCCCAGCAGCCGCGCTTTCAGGCTGAAGTAGCGCCGAAAGTCGGGGAAGGCGTCGCGCGCCGCCCCCAGCATAGCATCGAGCGTGGCGCGGTCGATGCCCGAGGTGAAGAGCGCGGCGTCGAGCGGCGTGGCCCAGCCGCGCCGCTTGGTCAGCGTGTTGGTCTGCCCCTTGATGCTGTTGAGCGCGGCGGCTAGCGGTTCGGCGTGGCGTTCCCAGGCGGCCATTTCGGCGTCATAGCCCGCCTTGCGCGTGGCACGGTCGGCGGCGAAGGCCATGTTGCGTACCAGCGGCATCGGCATATCCTGCATCTGGCCGTTCTGCCGCACGCTCACCATGATGCGCGAGGTGACGTTGTCGTAAAATTTACTCCACGCGCTCGCCCCCGTCACGCTCATCTCGGCGGCCAGGGCTTCCTCGGCGGGCGACATCTGGTGGGCGGCGCTCACCTGCGCCTTTTCCAGCGCGAAGGCGTGGTCCGCTGCCAGGGGCGACCGCGCGATGAGCGCCGCCACGTCGAGCGACCCGACCCACGCGGTGAAGCGCGTCACCAGTTGCTCAAGCAGCACCTCAGTGGATTCCAGTTCGCTCTGGCGTGCCTGGGCCGTGGTGTTGGTCGCATCGGTGCTGATAAAGGCGAAGATGTACGCGTTCAGGGTATAAAAGCGGTCCAGCGCGAGATTCAGGGCCGTCACGACGCGCTCAAAGGTTTCGACCGTGTCGTCATCGACGGGCAGATCCACCTTGCGGTCGATGCCCTCGTCATCCCAGAGCGTGCGCAGATCGTAGATGTCGCCCTGCACCACGGCGAAACCTGCGGCGAACTCGGGCGATTCCAGGCTGGGAAACACCGTCGAGACATCCCAATGGGGCAAAGTTGTGGTCGTCATCGGTCTTCAATCCTCCTTCTTAGTATGATGCACATGATACCCCCCAGGAAAACAAGATGGCGCATAGTTAGGGCGTCGTCGTTGGTAAGGTGTGGGGAGATTGCGGGTGGGTATGGCGGCGCGTGCGTGGTGCGCTAGCGGGTGAATCCACCCAGGGGAGTAAGAAGCCCGCCTGCGCGAGCTTGGCCTGGCGAGCATGTATGGCGAGGGGGACGAGAGCGCACGGGGCAGATTCCCCCTCGTCTAGTGCGCTCAGCGGTGCCAGCGCAGCACCTGGCCTCGGTCGCCGATGACCCATGCTTCGTCGTCCGAGAGCCAGGCGACGGAGCGGAGGTTCAACGCGGTGGGGTGCTCGGCAGGGACGGACCACGAATCGCCATTGAACCACGCCAGCGCGCCGCTCTCGCCGACCGCCCAGGCCTCGCCGCGTCGATTGAAGGCGATGGCGCGGAGGGTCGGCGTTTGCAGCGCGGGGAAGACCTGCCAGCCCGTGTTGTCGAGACGCACGATCAGCCCATTTTGCCCCACCGCCCACGCGCCGCCCGCGCCATCATGGTCCACACCCCACAGGTCGCCGAAGCCATTCGCGGCGGTGCGGGCCTTCCACGCGCCCTGGGTCAGGCGCAGCAGCAGCGAATCGTTGCCCACGGCCCAGCCATCCCCGACGTCATCGATGGTGATGGCGTGCATCTGGCCGCGTCGCACGGCCAGCGGGTCCAGCAGCAGATCGCGCAGGTCGATCAGCGCGCCCGAGGCCCCGGCGATCCAGCCCGAGAGGGGTGAGTCCAGCGCGATGGCGATGAAGGTGTCGTCACCGTTGCTGGGCAGCACCGACCATCGACCCCCGGTGAAGTGCGCCACGGTGCCAAAATCACCGACCGCCCAGACGTGCCCGTTGGCGAGTGCCGCCGCGTGTAGGGTGTACGAGGTGACGGTGGGCAGGGCCACCCAGCCCTCGCCGTTGTTGGTCAGCACCAGCCCGCGTTCGCCGCACGCGACCAGGCCACCACCAGGGCGACCCGCGACATGCAGCAGCACGCCCCCCGCAGGGCCAGCCAGGACCTCCCAGCCATGCTTGCGACCGATGGCGGGGGTGATGGTCGTCGGTGCGGAGTCGAAGGCGTCGAGCGGACCACTCTTGCTCAGCGCGCCGGTCTGGATGATGCGCGTCGGCTGATCGACCTCACTATTGGGCGCTGGGGCACCGCATTGCAGACAAAAGCCCGTTCCGGCGGCGTTGCGTGCCTGGCAATTGGCGCAGACCCACTGGCCCGCGCGCAACTCGCCCGTTCGCAGGGTGCCGGTGGGGGGCAGAGTGCCGGTGGCGCTCAGTTGGCCGCTCTTGCGCGGCTCATAGACGGCGGCCAGTGCCCAACGCATGTCTTCGGCGGATTGGTAGCGGTCGCTGGGGCGCAGTTGCAGGGCGCGCAGCACCAATTGCTCCATGACGGCGCTGACGGTGGGCAAGTAGTGCGAGGGGGGCACCAGGGCATCGCTGGTCACGCGGCTGGGTGCGTCAGGCGGAATGACGCCCGTCAGCAGATTATAGACAGTCGCGCCGAGGGCATAGATGTCGGAGCGTGCGTCGGTGCTGCCCTGGCCGTACTGCTCCAACGGCGAGAAGCCGTCGGTGACGGCGCGGGCCGCGACCTGGGTGTTGTTGCCCGCTTGGTAAAACTTGGCGATGCCAAAGTCGACCAGCACGGCGCGGCCATCGGGGGTGATCTTCACATTGGCGGGCTTGATGTCGCGGTGGATGATCGGCGGTTGGTGGCGATGCAGCATCGTCAGCGCGTCGCACAGTTGCTCGACCCAGTCGCGTACATAGTCTTCGCTGAGCAGGCCGCTCATTTCCAGATGGCTTTCCAGATCTTCGCCTTCGATGTACTCCATCACCAGGTAGAGGTCGCCCTGGTGGCCGAAATAGTCCCAGACGGCGGGGAGGTTCTGGTGGCGGATGTCGGCGAGGATCTCGGCTTCGAGGCGGAACTGGTCGGCGTTGTCACCCGTGGGGTCGAAGGTTTCCTTGACGGCGCACACCCGGCGTTGGCGCAGATCGGTCGCCACGTAGACGGCGGCGAATCCACCTGCCTTGATCATGCGTTCGATGCGGTAGCGGTCGGCGAGCACGGTGCCCGCCGCCAGCAGCTTATGCGCCATGGTCCCCTCCGTGCGCGCCGATGCGCCCATTCATGATCGCACCGTCAGCCCCAGCCGCGCGAGCAAGGGCGCGATTTCCTGCGCGGGGTAGGGGATGGGGTCACGCTGGCGGGGGCCGTGCGAGTCGGAGCCGCTGCTCATCAGCCAGCCAACCTCGCGCGTGAAGGCCGCATAGGTCGCCCGTTGCTCGTCCGTGTAGGTGGGGTAAAAGACCTCTATGCCATCGAGGGCGATGCCCTCAGCCCGCATCGTCGCCAGCCGCGCGGTGTCATAGCTGCCAAAAGCGTCTCCCTCGGCCCGACCAGGGTGCGCCAAGATAGCGACGCCACCATCCGCGTGTGCCGCCGCGATGGCCTGGGCCAGCGGCGCGGAAATGGTGCGGTGCCCGGCGGCGACACACAGCGCCACGGCGGCGCGGCGGTCGGGCGCGAGGTCGTGCGCCAGGATCAGCGCGACGTTATCCAGCGGATGCGTGACCACACCATCCTTGGCCGCCAGCACCTCGGCTTGTCGGGGAAAGGCGAGGCCGCTCCGCAGCAATTCGGTGTGGACGGCCTGGGCGTTGGCGAGCTGGTCGGCGCGGGTGCCCGCCGCGACGGCGGCCAGCTCGCCGTCGAGCCGCCAGCCATAGCACAGCAGATGCGCGATGTCGCCGTTCCAGTTGGTCGTCATCTCGACGCCATGGACGACCCGGATGCCCCGTGCCGCGCCCAGCGCCACCATCTCGGCGACGGTGTCGGTGCGGTCGTGGTCGGTGACGGCGACGACGCGAAAGCTCGCCGCCGCGAGGTGGTCAAAGAGCGTGACGGGCGACCAATGCCCATCGCTATAGGTCGTGTGCATATGCAGGTCGACGTGGTCCGTCGCGTCGAGGGCGGTGGTTACTGGCTGGCTCACGGTTGCTGGCTCCTGGCGATGGGCGCGCGTGCTCACCTTGGCACGCTCCCCTGGCTGACACGCTACAGTATATCACCGCGCGCGCCACTTCTTCTATCATGAAGAACTATCCAAGAAGCATAGCCGTATCGTCCATAGCCCGGATGGTTGATCGCGCGGGCGGCTCTAGGGCTGGCGAGGAAGCTGCGCCGCGAGGCGCTTGGGCGCGATGAGGCGATAGCTGTCGCCGAGCAGCGCCGCCACTTCGTCCCAGTCGATGTCCCCCAGATCCAGCCTCAGGCCGACCCAGCCATTCGGCGCGAGATACGCGGGCAGGTAGTAGCGGTCGGGGTCATCAGCCGCCATCATGCGGTTGAGGCCCGCCGCGACCTTGCAACAGAGCGCGACCCGTCCATCGCCATGATGGTTATTCATGAAATAGGCGAATGATTTCGCTCGCACGAGAAAGCGGGTATGCTCGCCCATGCTGCCGCGTGTGGTTTCTGGTAGTGCCAGGCAGTGTTCCGCGAGGCGCGTGAGACGGGGGTCTTCGTCGTGGAGGTCGGCCATACCGTTGATTGCTCCTCATCGTGTGCTGTGTCCCGCTTCCGCTAATGATACATCGTGTGGACCCACTGCGGGACTATAGCAGGTGACGGTTGAGGGCATCCTGAGGCGCTGGTCCTGGGCGAAGACGGCTCGCAGCGCGTCACTCTCAGGTGCCAGTGACAGTGCGGCGACCTGATCCAACAGGGCTTCATCAGCAGCGGCCAGGGTGTCTGCTTCGGTGTTGCCTAGCCCCCATTGGTCCCAGCACAGCATCTCTTGCTTGTTGAGCGCGGCGGCATCGAGCATGAGGCGGCTGCGCAGGAAGGGCCAGCCACTGAGCGCGGGCACGGCGGACCCCAACCCAAAGTGCGCGGGATCGCCCTCCCCGCTGCGGCACCATTGCCATGCCGCGCCACTCGTGAGGAACCGCGTGGTGAGGTGGTCGGCGATACCAGCGGCGGCGTACATGGGGGTGCCATGCATCTGTGGATCGAACCGCTGCCATGTCGCGCCATCCCACGCCTCAGCAATCACGTGGTCGATCCAATAGCCCGGCTCGAAGTAGTCCGCGAAGCCATAGCGTAAGCGAGCGGGCTGTCCCTGTTGGCGCAAGATGGCACAGGCGAGCAAGGCGAAGTCGCGGCAGCAGCCAACGATCCTTTGCGCGAAGGCGCGTGGCTCGGTCAGCGGACGGGCATCCATTTCCACGATGCGGCTGAGGATGGCCGCCATCGTGCGCGTGTCGATCTCGCTGCGGCGCTCCGCTGGTGGGCAATAGCCAAAGACATATTCACCCATCATGTAGTGGTAGATCACGCCTTGGGTGATTTCCGCGATGCCAGTATTGTCGGTGGGCAGTTGCGTGAGGAGGGGCGCATGCGGGCCGGGGTCTGACATGGCACTGTGCGTCGCGTAATCGATGTGTGTATTGGTCATAGGAGCCTCCATGAGTGATATCGCTGGCGTTTTTATAGTATCATCCCCTATATCTGCCAAGCTTTGTCAGGTTTTGCGCGACGGTGCCCTCATGAACCCGAATGGGACAAAAGTCCCTGGGGGCTGGGCAGCACGTCCAGCGTCTTGTTATAGTGACGAGGCACAGCAGGTGCAACGGTAGAGCGGCACCACGGAGCGGACCCTCACCCTATCAAACCATACTGCCCCCCAGATGGGCGGCACGGAATGATGGTACCCGAGGTAAAGTTTCCCCTATGCAGACGTTTCCTCATGGCGGCGCGCACCCCCTGACGCGTGCTAGCCGCCCCGTGGTGCTGGTGTTGCTGCTGATCGCGGCGACCTTTGCCGCCGCTGTCGCGCCGAGCGCACGGGCCGCGGTGCCGACCCTCTACTCCCCCACCAGCGGCGTCCCCGCTGGCTTCACCAAGAAGCTGCTCGCGAAGGGCTTAAAAAAGCCGACCGTCATCGCCTTTGGTCCCAAGGGCGACATCTACCTGGGCATGCAGGGCGGCGCGGTGCTGATCTATCGCAATGGCGCGGTGCTGCCCACCCCGGTCGTCACGCTCAACACCGATAGCGCGGCGGAAAAAGGGTTGCTTGGCATGGCGCTGGACCCCAACTTCGCCAGCAATGGCTTCCTCTATGTGTCGTACACGACGCTCGATGAGCATGCCATCCTCACGCGGCTGACCGTCAAGCAGGATGTCGCCAGCCTGACGAGCGAGAAAGTCTTGCTCAAGGGCAACCAGTTGCAAAACCCGCACCACAGCGCCAACGACCTGAAGATCGGGGCGGATGGCAAGCTGTGGTGGTCGGTCGGTGACAACGTGCCCTCCATCTCGAATGGCCGCACGCTCAGCAACATCTATGGCAAGATCCTGCGGTTCAACCTGGACGGCACCGTCCCGTCGGATAACCCCTTCATCAATGTCGTCGGCGCGGTGCCCTACATCTATGCGTTCGGGCTGCGCAACCCCTTCCGCTTCGACTTCCTGCCCAATGGCAAGGCCATCGAGATGGACACCGGGTCGAGCTATTGGGAAGAGATGAACACCATCCAGCGTGGCGGCAACTTTGGCTGGGACATCTACGAGGGCAACTGTGGCAGTTGCGGCGGCATCAACCCCGTCTATGCCTATGGCCACCTGCCGGTGGACGGCGCGGCATCGGCCATCGCGGCCTATACGGGTACCGCCTTCCCGCAGCAGTACAACCATGTCGTGTTCTTTGGGGACTATGTGCGGGGCGACATCGAGGCCGTCACCTTTGACACGAGCTATCGCACCGAACTTTCAGATGTCGTTTTTGATAATGCCGCTGGCACCATCGCGGATCTCATGGTGGGGCCAGATGGCAACCTCTACTACGTGAGCATCTTCGAGGGAACTTTCACCAAGATCTCGGCCAAGGGACCATTCGCGCCGACCGCAGCGGCGGCGGCTATTCCCAGCGCGGGCAAGGGTCCGCTGACCGTACAGTTCTCGTCGGCGGGGTCGACCGAGGCGTATGGGAAAGCGCTCACCTATGCATGGGATTTCGGCGACGGCTCGGCGGCTTCGACACTCGCGAACCCAGCGCACATCTACGCCACGAATGGCAGCTTCACCGCGACACTGACGGTGAGCAATGGCACGCTGACCGGCACCGCCACCACGCAGGTGGTGGTTGGTCAGTCACCCCCCAGCGCGTCCATC
This sequence comes from Ktedonobacterales bacterium, assembly GCA_038234855.1. GTDB lineage: Bacteria > Chloroflexota > Ktedonobacteria > Ktedonobacterales > JACDGC01 > JACDGC01. Next base: position 14,242 of record JBBQSR010000009.1, read on the forward strand.
ACGACCCCGACCGTGAACACGACCTATAGCGGTGGCGACACCATCAATTTCAGCGGCACCGCGACCGACGCGGTCGATGGCACGCTGCCCGCCAGCGCGTATAGCTGGTCGGTCGATTTCTATACCAATGGCGTGGCGCAGCCGTTCTATACCTATGAGGTGCCCGCGCCCTTCTACGGCCCAGTGAGTGGCGCGACGAGCGGTTCGTTCACCATCCCGCGCGACTTGTCGAACGGGTCAACGACCTTCTATCGCATCACGCTGACGGTCAAAAACTCGCAGGGTTTGACGAACGTGGTGAAGCGCGACATCAAGCCCAACCAGACCACGTGGTCGGTGGGGACGAACGTCCCTGGCGCGGGCTATTGGGTCGATGGCACGTGGCACACGACACCTTACACCAACCAAGATGGCGTGGGCATCCAGCATGTGTTGGCTGGGGTGCGGACGCAGACCGTCAACGGTAGCCGCTATCGCTTCGATAGCTGGTCCGATGGCAGCGCCCTGACCGATGCCTTCACCACGGGCGCGGCGACGACCAACCTCACCGCGAACTACGATCTGGTCAGCGGCACCATGCCCGGCGCATGGCAGAGCGCGGATGTCGGCGCGCCGCTGGTGCCCGGCTCGGCGGATTACGCCGCCAGCAGTGGCACGTTCTATGTAGATGGCGCGGGCGCGGATGTCTACAATTCCAACGATCAGTTTCACTACGTCTACCAGACGCTGACAGGCAATGGCACCATCACGGCGCGGGTGCGCTACCAGACGAATTCGAGCGCCTGGGCCAAGGCGGGCCTGATGATCAAGCAATCCACTACCGCGGGTTCGCCCTACGTGGATGTGCTGACCACGCCGACCGTCAGCCCCAGCACGCCCAACATCAATGGCGTTGGCTGCACGCCCGATGGCTGCGCCAGCCCACTGCCCCCCGTCACCCCCTCGGTCGGCTACGGCGTGCGCATGCAGTATAACTTCAAGGGATCGCAGTCGGTGAGCGACCCCACGACGCTGGCGGGTTTCGCCTCGCCGAATGAGTGGCTGCGCCTGAAGCGCGTTGGCAACACCTTCACCTCGTGGTACTCGACGGATGGCACGACCTGGAAGCTCATCGGCAAGACGACCTTCACGATGAACACGCAGGCGACGATCGGCATGTTCGTCTGCTCGCACAACATCGGGCAGACCAGCACGGCGGCCTTTGACAACGTCAGCATCGTTCCTGGGCCGTAATCCCGACCTTGCATTACCTCGCTGCATCCGTTACTCGTGTTTCGGATGCAGCGGGGTCAGTTTGTTTATGTAGGAGTTACCCTGATGATACGCACTGCTCTTCGTTTGCTCTTGCTCGCTGCGCTGTGTAGCGTGGCGGCGCTGACCGCCATCCGTGCCGCGCCGGTGCGGGCGGCAGCGGCCCAGGCGCTCAGCGCCAGCCTCGCCGTATCGGTCGGCTACGCGGAGGATAAAGAGACGAATACGCCGAATCCGGCGACATTCCCGACGCCGTGGCAGGGGGCACCGAATACCATCTTCCTGGGTGGGCCGGTGGTGGGGCAGACGGCGTGTGGCAAGCTGCCCCTGTGCTTCGACGCGGGGGCCATCCGCCTGGACAACCGGGGCGCGACGGATATCGTCGTCAGCAATGTGACAGTCGATCTGCACTCGGCCATCGCGGGGGGCAAGGTGTTTAGCCTGTGGGGCGGCTTCACCGTACCAGCGGGCAAAAGCGTCATCCTGACCGAGAATCCGCCGGGGAACAATCCGAGCTATGATAATTTCGATACGAGCGGGTATCCTGGCAATCAGTGTACGCCGCTGACTATCGCGCCGACGGTGGCGCTGACCATCGGTGGCACCACCACGACCCTGGCCGATACCTCGCACGTGCTGGATACGGGGGGCATCGACGCGGGCTATTGTCAGCCCAAGCAGAACGAGTCGATCCAATGGCGCGCGATTGGCAGCGCGGGGACGAAGGCGGGCAGCTTCACCCTCTCGCCCGCGACGCAATCGCCACAGACCGGGCAGGCCGTCACCTTCGGCGCGACCTTGCTCGATGGCAGCGGCAGGGGCATCCCCAACACGGCCACGGCCTTCAGCGTGGTCAGCGGCCCCAACGCGGGCAAGGCGGGCAGCGCGACGACGGATGCGCAGGGCCACGCGAGCTTCACCTATAGCGGTGCCTCGGGCGGGACGGATGTGGTGGTCGCCAGCGTGACGACCGTCGGCACCTGGCAGTCGAATGGGGCCAAGGTCGTGTGGCCGGGCAGCCCCCCGCCGACCTGGACGGGCGCGGATATCGGGAATCCCGCGTTGGCGGGGAGCGATGCCCTCAGCAATGGCGTCTGGACGATCACGGGGGCGGGCACCGATATCGGCGGCACCGCCGACCAGTTCCACTTCGTTTCGCAAACCCTGGTGGGCGATGGCGGCATCAGCGCGCGGGTGGTGACGCAGACCAATACGAATAGCCGCGCGCAAGCTGGGGTGATGCTGCGGGCCGATACGACGGCTGGCGCGCCCTTTTACGCGGTCATCGTCACGCCGCAACGGGGCGTCTTCGTCTTTGCCCGCGTGACGGCGGGGGGCAACGTACAGACGGTCGCCAGCCTGGCGGGCGTCGCGCCGCTCTCCCTGCGGGTGAGCCGCAGCGGCGGGCAATTCACGGCGGCGACCTCCAGCGATGGCGTGACCTGGACGCCCGTCGCTGGATCGTCCCGGACGCTGGGGCTGCCGGGCACGCTGTTGGCGGGGATGGCCGTGTCGTCGCACACGGTGACCAAGCGCAACACCGCGACACTCGACCACGTCACCCTGGGGTAGGGGCATGGTATAGTGTGGGGAAACACCTGGGAAGGAACGGTGACGACGCGATGCAGCAGTTGTGGGCACCATGGCGCATGACCTATATCGGCCAAGACAACCATGATGAGGGGTGCATCTTCGACACGAAGCCCGCGCGCGACCCCGCCGAGGACGCCGAACAGTTGATCGTCTATCGTGGCCAGCTCTGCTTCGTGATGATGAATCTGTATCCTTACAACACCGGGCACCTGCTCATCGCGCCCTATGCCCACCTCGCTAGCCTGGAACTGCTGCCGACGGAGACGACGGCGGAGATGATGCTGCTGGCGCAACGCTGCCAGACGGCCATCCGCGCGGCGCTGAATCCCGATGGCTTCAACCTGGGGATCAACGAGGGCGGCATCGCGGGGGCGGGCTTTCCGGGGCATATGCACCTGCATGTGGTGCCCCGCTGGAGCGGTGACACGAACTTCATGCCCGTCATCGGCGATGTGAAGGTCATGCCCGAGTTCCTGCAACAGACCTATGCCAAGATTCGCGCGCAGTTGGTGCCGCTGATGACAGCGGCGGGGTGACGCCGACCGCGCGGATGCATCAACTTTCGTGCCAGCGCGGGGTGAAATGGCGCACTAGTAATCGCCCCGTTTCCCAGGTACACTGCCTGGTAATGGGGAAAGCGAGGCGCTGGACGGATGCTGCGCCGTTGGTGAAGGATCGCGACGCGCGCGGGGACGCTGGCCACGGAGGGCACGGCGGCAACGATGGCGCGGGCTGCGGCTAGGTCAGGGAAGGATATCGCTGATGAAGACCACCACGGTAACGGCGCTCGTTCGCCATCATGTGCGCTTGCACACCGCCCATCGCGTACTCGACCTCTATAGCGCAGGGGAATCCTACGAGGCGCTGATCGAGAGCTTTTCCCCCGAGATCCGCCGCGCGGTGGAAGGCCTGCTGCGTGCCGCCGCTGAGTCGTGGGGCAACGCCGTCACGACCTATGAGCAAGCCGAGCCATCAGCAGGGGAACAGTGGCTGCGCTGATTCCTATAGCCAATGGCTACACTATTTGATTGCCACGGGTCGCGCTATCGCTGCCTCGTGCGTTTCCCCAGCCATAACCCCGCTTCCACGGCGACGAGGCCAGCGGCGGTGCTGCCAGCGGCGTAGAGCATCCCCAGCAGCGCCTTGCCCGAGAGCGTCAGGGTAACGATGCCCAGCGCGAAGCTGCTGAAGGTCGTGTAGGCTCCCATGAAACCGACTGCGCCAGCCAGCCACAGCAATTCGTGGCGGCGGCTGTGCGGGTCGCGCCAGCCCGCGAGTAGCCCGATGCCGAGTGCGCCGCTGATATTGATCATGGCGATATCCCAAGGGAAACCGTGGTCGAGGGCGCGGCCCAGCGTCAGGGTGACGCCCACCCGTGCCAGCGTCCCCATGATGCCGCCCGCGATGATCAGCCCAAATTCCGCCGCGAGGGTCCGCCACGTTGGCGGTGGCATCGGTGCGGGTATGGACGGGGCCAGTTGTTCGGCATCGCCATCCAGGGGCGGATCGGTGGCGGTTTCGGGCGAGGTCGTCATACGCTGTGGCCTCCGAGCCAGAGGCCGAGGTACGCGAGCAACGGCCCGATGATGAGGCTGCTGGCGAGGTAGAGCGCGCTGAGGGCGTGGGCGGCACGCGCGCGCAGCCGTGCGACCTCTAACATGAAGGTGCTGAAGGTCGTGTAGCCGCCCAGGAAGCCGAGCACCAGAGGCGCGTGCCACGCCGCCAGCGCCTGGTGCCGCAGGGCGAGGCCGCTGAGCAGCCCGATGGCCAGCGCGCCCGAGAGATTGATGGCGAGGGTGCCCCATGGGAAGCGATCACCGAGGCGCTGGCGGGCGACGGTGGCGATGCCGTGGCGGGCGACCGCGCCCAGCGCCCCGGCCAACCCCGTCACCAGCGCCTTCAGCAAAAGCGCGAATGTCAGCGTCATCGTGAGAAAAATCGGCTCCTTGTCTGGGGAAGATGGCTTAGGGCGTGTCTTTGGGGCTTTGGACGCTATAGCGTTCTTTTAGTTCCGCCAGGTTGCCCGCGCGTACCAGGCGCACCTCGTCGGCGTTTTGCTCGGGTTGCACGCCAGCGGTGATGTCGCGGCGGTGGTAGCGGCTGCGGCGCACCTCTGCGGGCACGCTCAGGCGGGTGAGGATGATCTGGCAGAAGCGTTCGCCGGGGTAGAGCCGCACGACGGAGCTGATGTCGTTGTTGCGCACGGGGATGATGAGGTTGCCCGCGTAGCCCGCGTCGATGATGCCGCTCAGCTCCACCGCCAGCCCCCGGCGATTCACCGAGGAGCGTGGGAACATCTGGCCGACCAGATCGTCGGGCATGCCGATGGCCTCTAGCGTCGACACCAGCACGCTCTCGCCGGGCAGCAGATCAAAGACCTGGCCCGGCACCAGTTCGATGGTGTCGAAGTGTGGCTCCCCGCCCTCCGATTGATCGGCGCGCAGGGCGATGCGCCCCGCGTCGGTGAAGCTCCAGCGGCGCGCCACCAAGAAGGTATAGCCCAGTCGCAGATCGACCGCGTGGGCTTGCAGTTGAAACGCGTCCAATTCCGGGGTGAAGGTCAGGTCGCCCGCATGGATGAGATCGAGGATCTCGGCTTTCGTCAGCATGCTCATAGGGCCATCGTTGCTCCGTCGCGTCGTTCAATTACAGCATAGCACGCGGCGCTCAGGGCTGGTCGGGGGAGCCGCCATTCGGGTGTGGTCGCTCGCGTTTGCCCACCTGCCAAAAGATGACCTGGCCGATGCGCATGCCCGCGTAGACGCGCAGCGGCTGCACGGCCACCAATTGCAGCGGCCAGGGACCGCTGGTGCCGACCTCGCCCAGCGACGCGGAAACCGTGACGAAAAGGCCCAG
>JBBQSR010000010.1:0-19817 GCA_038234855.1 Ktedonobacterales bacterium
CATAATTAGCACAGCCTAAACCTCTAGCGTTCACGGTTTGGGCGCGCAAAAACACTCATGCCCAAACGCACACCTCTTTGGTGCTGTCTGGGCATGAGTGGTTGATGTCAACGAACGCGTTGGCGGGCGGGCTATTCCAATTCGTTGCCATAGAGCGGTTCATTCATGGGGCGCATGTGCACGGCCATGATGCGCCCGTGCGGCGGCATCGTCGCCATCAACAGGGCGGCGGCGGCGACATCGTCGGCCTCTAGCATGCCCGAGGCTGCCACGCCCTCGACCGTGCGGCCCGTCCCGATGGCGAATTCCGTCTTGACCCCGCCGGGCAGCAACAGCCCCACGCGGATGCCACGGGGCCGCAGTTCGCGTTCCAGCGCCTCGGCGAAGCCCACCTGGGCGAACTTGCTGGCGCAATAGAGCGTTTCGTTCGGGAAGCCCGTCACCCCGGCCTGGGACGAGACGATGATGATGGTCCCCGTCCCTTGCTTCAACAGTTGCGGAACGGCGGCATGGGTGAAGAGGTAGGTCGACCGCATGTTAGTATCCATCATCGCTTCGTAGTCATCGACCGATGTCTCCGCGAAGGGGCCATAGCGCCCGATGCCCGCGTTATTGACCACGATATCGAGCTGCCCGAAATCCTCGACGGCGCGCTGCACCGCCGCCGTGGCGGTCGCGGGGTCGCGGACATCGCCGACGACGCTGCGGCTCTGCACGTGATGCTCGGCGGCCAGTTGGGCCAGCGCGTCCAGCCGTTCCGCGCGGCGGGCCACGACGACGACATGCGCCCCCGCCGCCATGAAGGTGCGGGCGATGGCCTGCCCGATGCCCGCGCTGGCCCCGGTGATCAGCGCGACTTTTCCCGCCAGGTCTGTTGCCATGGGTGTTGGTCTCCTCGCAGATGTTCGGTCTTCTGGGAATTGTAGCGCATTTCCCCCGCCGTTGCGTCGTCATGGGAGGTGCGCTAGCGACCGTCGTACCTGCGCGGGGCGTGGCATCAATGGACCAGGGCTTCGGCCTCGACCGTCTGACCCTGCATCAGGGCGTCTACCTGGGCCAAGAGCTTCTGGGTGTTGGCGAACCCATAGTTCACGGCATGTACCTGACCACTGCCATCCAGCACGACGGTGGAGGGCACGGTGAGGATGCGGTAGCGCGCGGCCAGGTCGGGGTGGCCGGGGGCATCGACGTCCTCCACCATCAGGCTGCCCGCGCGGAGCGCCAGCACGCGCTGCACCGCTGGCCATTGGTGCGTATGGCATTGCCGACATGTCTCGCTGCTAAAGGCGAGGATGCGCACCAGGCCATTCGTGCCGCCATCTAGCAGGGGCGCGGCGGTCAGGGCGCGGCGCTGGCGACCGCCCACAAAGGCGCGCCCGCCCGTGACCGCCAGCCACGCGACGACGCCAAGCGCCAGGACGATGCCCAAGCGCACGAGCAGATCCGTCATCGCCTAGACTCCCCGCCAGTGAAAGTCGCCCGCGTAGCGCACGCGCGGCACCACGCCGATGCGCCCGAGATGGTAATACACAAAGCAGCCCGCGCAGAAGCCGACGCTGAAATTGATGCCCGCTAGCACGAAGACGATCAAATCTAGCCCCCAGCCCAGCGCCTTGAGCGGGGTCAGGTAGAGCACGAGCGTGGAGGCCAGCGTAAAGACGGCCCCGACCCCCTGCGCGAAATGGTGCGGCGCGGGGTCGTCCTCGACCGGCTGGGGTTTCAGGATGCGCAGCGGCACGAAGACCGCGCGGTACAGCAGCCGAAACGGGCTGACCGACGGTGCCACCGCGCTGATGGCCAGACACACCGCCAGAATGGGAACGATGATGGCTTGGTTCGTCAGGAACGCCGCCGCGCTCAAGAGGACGACGCACGCCTGAGAAAATTTGTTGAGCGTGTGGTCGATGCGCGGAATCGCCGCTGGGGGTGTGGTCACGAGAGGCCTCCTGGGAAATGTGACGGTAACTTTTTGTTACCACTGTTGCTTATTGTAACTGTTGCCCCCTGTGGCGGTCAAGGCGGCAGCCCATGCCTGCTGGTGCATTCGGTGGGCGCGGGCTGTGGCGCGAGGCGGTTCAGCGGGGGCGCATGGCTTGTGCTGGACGGCGCGAGTTTGTTATAATCCGTCCAGTTACTAAAAGTAACCGCTTAAGGAGACTTTTTGTGTCACAGCCTTACTTTCATCCTGAAACCCTGGTCGATGCCCAATGGGTGCTCGACCATCAGCACGATCCCCAGGTGCGCATCATCGAGGCCGATGAAGATCCGCTCCTCTACGAGACGGGGCACATCGCGGGCGCGGCCAAGCTCGACTGGCATGTCGACGTGCAAGATCCGCTGCGGCGCGACTTCGTCGATCAGGCCGCCTTCGAGGCGCTGGCGAGCCGCTATGGCATCAGCAACGACACCACCGTCGTCTTCTATGGCGACCGCAACAATTGGTACGCCGCTTACAGCTTCTGGCTCTTTCGCCTCTACGGCCACCGCGACCTGCGGCTGCTGAATGGTGGGCGCATCAAATGGGAGCAAGAGGGTCGCCCCTACACCAAGGATGTGCCCACCTTCGCGCCGACGACCTACCATGCCGCCGCCGCCGATCTGTCGATCCGCGCCTTTCGCCCTCAGGTAGAGGCGAGCCTCGGCACGGCGGGCAACGCGCTGGTGGACGTGCGCTCCCCCGAGGAGTATCGCGGCGAACTGACGCATATGGTGAACTATCCCCAAGAGGGCGCGTCGCGTGGCGGGCACATCCCCACGGCGCGCAGCATCCCCTGGGCGCGTGCGGCTAACGCGGATGGTACCTTCAAGAGCGCCGAGGAGCTGCGGGCGTTGTATGCCGCCGAGTTCGTCACGCCCGACAAGGCGGTCACGACGTATTGCCGCATCGGTGAGCGGTCAGCCCACACGTGGTTCGTGCTGACGCAGTTGCTCGGCTACCCCAACGTCCGCAACTATGACGGCTCGTGGACCGAGTGGGGCAACCTCGTCGGTGCCCCCATCGAAAAATCCGCCCTGGCGTAAGTGGTCTGCCAGCCGTTTACTCACCAGACAGCCACAGGCCAGCAACCTTCACCCGTTGCTGGCTTTTCGGTGCGTGGGCAGCGTATGATGAATGGCGCGGCACGGCGACACGAGCGCGCCATCACACGTCCAGGGGATGACCAACCATGCAGCTTCGATTGATTCGCAACGCCACGATGGTGTGGGACTACGCGGGCCAGCGCATCTTGACCGATCCATATTTCGCCCCGAAATCGTCGGGGACGTCGCCCAGCGGTCGCCCCGCCAGCCCCATTGTCGAGCTACCTGCCACGCCCGCCGAGATCCTGGCGGGGGTCGATCTGGTGTTGCTGTCGCATCTGCACGGCGACCACTTCGACGGCGAGGCGCAGCGACTGGTGCCCACCACGCTGCCCTTCTATTGCCAGGGCGAGGACGCGCGGACGGTGGCGGAGCGCGGCTTTCGGCATGTGCTGGGCGTCGAGACAGGTCTGACCTGGCCAGCGGGGACCATCACGCGCGTCGCGGGGCACCACGGCCTCGGCAGCGTCGAGGACGCCATGGGCACCGTTTCGGGTTATGTGCTGCACGCCCCCGGCGAACCGACGGTCTATTGGGCGGGCGATACCGTCCTGTGCGACGTGGTGCGCGACGCCATCAACCGCTATCAGCCCGATATCATCATCACGCATTCCGGCGGGGCCATGTGGGACGATGCCGCTGGTCAGCCGACGCTCATCATCATGGATGCGGCGCAGACCGTGGCGGTCAGCCAATTCGCCCCTCTGGCGCGGGTCGTCGCCATCCATCTGGAAAGCGTGGGCCATGGCACGGTGACGCGCGCCGACCTGCGTGCCGCGCTCACGGCGGCGGGCGTCGCGGAGCGCGTGCTGGTCCCCGCCGATGGCGAGACGCTGACCCTCACGGCGACGGCGGCGCGCGGGTAGGCATCAGGGAGGAGCAGTGATGGCAGAGCAACCCTACACCGCGTTCGTGCTCAGCGGGGGGGCGGCGCTGGGGGCGGCGGAGGTCGGCATGCTGCGCGCCCTGCTGGAACGGGACATTCACCCCGATCTGCTCATCGGCACCTCCATCGGGGCGTGGAACGCGCTGTGGCTGGCGACGCACCCCGACGCGACGGATGTGGCACCCCTCGAAGCGTTGTGGCTGGGGACGTCGGTCCTGCGCCTCTTTGGCGGCAATGCCCTCTCCGTCCTGCCACGCTTGATCAGGAATCGCAACTATGTGCTCTCGAATCAGGGCATCCGCCGCTTGCTGGGGCAGATCTTTCCGGGGCGCGACCTGGACGCCCTCACCTTCGCCGACCTCGCCATCCCGCTGAAGGTCAATGCCACCAACATCATGGCGGGGGTGTCCACGACTTTCGAGCGTGGCCCGCTCATTCGGGCAGTGCTGGCCTCCTCGGCCATTCCGGGGGTCTTCCCGCCGATCATGATCGATGGGCAGCAATACGTGGACGGCGGCATCCTCGACAACGGCGGCGTCGGGGTGGCGATGGCGGCGGGCGCGCGACGAGTGTACGTGATGTCGGTCGCGTATGGTGGCGCGCTAAAAAAGCCGATCCCGTCCGTCTTGGGGTTGCTAGATCGCAGCTTTCACCTGATCGCGTCGGGGCATGTGCGCCAGGCCATCCAACGCTATCAGGATCAAGCCGAGTTCATCGTCATCGAGGACGAGCGCATCAACGAAAGCAGCCTGATCGGCTTTCATCAAACGAAGGCCCTCATCAAGGCGGGCTACGAGGCGGCCATTCGCGCCCTCGATGCGAGATGAGCGCCTGGTCGTCAGCCCTGTGTGGCGGGCAACGCCTTTGCCAGGAAGGGCGTCAGGGCCGTCAGCAGCCGCTGTGGAGCGCTGAACTGCATGGCGTGCGCCGCGCCAGGGACCTCGACGAAGCGCCCGTTCGGCAGCAAGCGTGCGACTTGGCGGCCCCACGAGGGCGGCACCAGCGTGTCCCTGGCCCCACACACCACCGCTGTCGGCACGGCGAACTGCGGCAGCACGCTCAGAAACTCGGTTTCCAGGTCGAACCGCACGGTTTGGGCGAGATGCACGATCCCCACATCCCAATAGTCGCGGGCCAGGACGAACGGCAGCGCGGGCGATTCATGGGGGAAGTCGCGCAGCAGCCGCAGCCCCTGGCGGACGAACGACCGCGTGCGCTCATCGAGGGAGGGGGCCAGCAAGATGGCCCCGCTCATGCGCGTGGGGGCCGCGCAGCCGAAGTGCAGCACCGTCTGGCACCCGCTGGAATGCCCGATGAAGAGCGCGCGTGGCAGCGCGAGCGCGTCCATCCACGCCGCGATGGTCGCCGAGGTATCCGCGAAATTGAGCGTGAATCGTTCCTGTTTGCTCTTGCCGTGCCCTGGCAGGTCCAGCGCATAGACCGGATGGCGGGGGGCGAGTAGCCGCATGAAGGGTAAGGCGATGCGGCTGGACGTGCCAAAGGCGTGCACGCAGACGATGGGCAGGGCATCGGGCGCCGCCGCTGTGGGCAGCGCCATCCGTGTGTAGAGCCGCGTGCGCCCCGTCGTCACCCACTGTTCGCGCAAGACCTCGTGCTGCATCGTGTGCCCCCTCGACCTCATCTATAGCACACGGGCGGCCAATCCGCAATGTCAGGCATCTCACAAGAAACTCGCCTTGATGTGATAGACTGAGACGATAGCGCCATGCGGCCACATTCCACAAAATAGAGTCGAGAAACAGAGCGAAGCATGCCAAAGATGTACGGATGGGTGCGCGAAGTCGTACCCGAAAGCCCCGCCGATCGCGCGGGCATCCTGACGGGCGACCTCATCCAGACCATCAACGATCAGCCGGTGCGCGATCTGGTGGATTACCATTTCCTCGTTGCCGAGGACACGCTCAGCATTCAGTTGAAGCGCCAGGAAGCGGAACTGACGCTGCGGCTGGCGAAGGCGACCGATGAGGACTTGGGCATCCTCTTTGGCGAGGAACCGGCCCCCTTCATCCGCATCTGCGCCAACAAGTGCGTCTTTTGCTTCATCAAGGGGCTGCCCGAGCGGCATGACGCGCAGCGCGGCCTGCCGTTGGGCATGCGCGCGTCACTCTACATCAAGGATGACGATTATCGCTACTCGTTCCTCTTTGGCAACTTCATCACCCTCACCAACCTCAAAGAGGCCGATTGGCAGCGGCTGGATGAGCAGCGCCTCAGCCCGCTCTACGTTTCGGTGCACGCGACGGAGCCAGACCTGCGCCGCCAGATGGTCGATGGCCCCCGCGCGGGCGACATCCTGGGGCATATCGCGCGGCTGGGCGACCTCAACATCCGCGCGCATACGCAACTGGTGCTGTGCCCGACCATCAATGATGGCGAGCACCTGGACCGTTCCATTGCTGACCTCGTGGCGCTGCGGCCCACCGTCGCCTCGATCTCCGCCGTGCCGGTGGGGCTGACGAAATTCAACAACATGCTCAAGGTGGGCGACCTGCCCGCGCTGCGCCCCTATCGCCGCGATGAGGCCACGGCGGTGGTCGAGCAGGTGACGGCCTGGCAAGCGTGGCTCGAAGCCGAGATCGGCGAACCCTTCCTCTACCTCTCGGATGAATGGTACTACCTGACCGACAAGCCCTTCCCCAAGGCCGCGCACTATCGTGGCTACGCGCAGATCGACAATGGCGTAGGTATGACGCGCAAGATGCTGGATGATTGGTCGCGCATGCGTCGCAAGCTGCCCAAGGCAGTGCCCGAGGCGACGCACATCACCCTCGTGACCGCGACGATGGCCGAAAGCGTCATGACCAAGCTGGTGGCGGACCTCAACGCCATCGATGGCCTGACGGTCGATCTGCTGCCCGTGGTGAATGGCTTCTTTGGCCCGCTCGTCACCGTGGCGGGGCTGCTGTGCGGCAACGACATCGTCGATGCCCTGGCGGCGCGTGACGCGGCACAGCCCCCCACGGCGGCCAAGCGGCTGGTGGTGCTGCCGCGCATCGTGCTGGATAACGGCGGCACGCAGTTCCTCGACGATGTGACCGTGACGGATTTCCAGGCGCGCGTCGGCACGCCCGTTATCTTCACCAAAGATGTCAGCGAGATCGCCGAACTGCTGCACGCCCTCGCCGCCGACGCCCTGCCCGATGAGCTGGTGCTGGTCGGCGGTCGCTGAAGAGCGGGCGTGGTGATGGGCGTGCACCTCGGCGGACGAGGTGACACCTGAGTGGAGGTGAGCCGACGGCCAGTTGCCCATCATCAGCGAACTGGTCGTCGGCTCGCATCGCCCCGTGCCCCTTCCCTTACGGCGTCTTGATGTTATACGTGATGGCCGAACCGCTCTGCGGCAGGAACGACCCGCCCACTAGGGATATTTTGACCGAGCCGCTAGCGACTTCTTGTGTTGTAGCATTGATTGTATTGATCGCTGTTTGCTGCGGTTGCCCCGTGATAAGGTTATCAAAGGTGCTATGCGCAGAACCAGAAGACCAAATCCATCCTATTAGCCCGGAAGCTGGACAAGATATGTTGACACTAGTTGAGTTAGCATTGCTGATATTGCCGCCCCCGCCACAGATGCTATTGTGCGCAGAAAGAAGCTGGTAGCTTCCTGCTGGTGCCGCCGCGCTGGCCGCGTTCTGCAACTGTTGCGCCTCAAAGGCCTGGACATCGCCGTTGTTGTAGTAGGTTATACTGGCTGTTCCAGCAACGCTCGCTGTGTAGGTAAATGGATTGTTTCGTTGCGTTCCGGCTGAAGGGGTGCAGGTTGCACCTGAATCCGCGAAGTTGTAATTAGGACCATTGAAGACTGTAGTTCCGCTTGGTGGCGCTACTTTTCCTTGCAGCGATGATTGGGCGGCAGAATGTGCTGCGCCAATATTCGCAGACGCGCAATTGCTAGGAACAGTAAAAACAGGGGCCGAACCACCTGGGGGTAACGTTCCCGTGTACAAAAAGCCGCCAGAAGTAGTATTGAACGCCTCTGCTGTTGGGATGTTTGTAAAACTAGGTACCGTACACACTACAGTTGTTGTAGCACCAGGAGCAAGCCTGGGAGAAGTAGTACCCCCGAAAGAGGTGGTACAGGTAACTGTACCATCTTGACTTGTCAGCGGAACACCAGTTGGCGTGTTTACAGTGATGGTGTTGTTGTTTTTGATCGTCAAGCTGCCATTATCTTGACTACCGAAATCAGTTTGGTCAGCTTGCACAGAAGGTGATTGAGTATCACCCACGTTTACGCTGACGTTTTTTTGCGTCGCATTGATATCGCCACCATTGGTATTGGCAGTCAAGGTTGTTCGGACCGGAACTTGTGAATTAGGAATCTTCTGGGAAGCAGCCGTGAACGATACCGTGGCGCTGTTGGCATAGGGGATCGGGGTCGCGGTGGGGGCACCGGGGACGGGGGTAGCGGGCACCTGGGTGGGCACGCGCGTGGGCAGCGGCGTCTCGCCGGGCTTCAGCGTCGCGGTGGGCACCAGCGTATCGGTGGCGACGGCCAGGCCGGGACCACCACCATGCGAGTTTTGCCCATTGTCGCCGTTGTGCAGCAATAGCAGCGCGCTCAGCGTGCCCACCAGCAGCACCCCCGCCAGCGCGAAAAGCAGCACCACACCACGGCGACGGCGCCCCTGGGGGCTGGTCAGCCCCTGGCGCGGCACCACGGGCGGCGGCGGCGCGTAGCCCGGCACTGGTCCCGCCTGATAGGGCGTAGAGGGCGCGTAGTTATCCGAGTTGCCCCAGGGGCTAAAGGGCACCGACGACCCCGTCTCGTAGCCCGGCGAATGGTCCGGCGGCAGCGGCGCGCTGGGGTTGATGCCCCCATAGCCGCCCAGCCCGGCGTCGTCACTGTTGCCCCCCTTGCGTGCGGCGGGGAAGTATTGCTCGCGGTCCTCATCAAACGACATGGAAAACGACTCCTTACGTGGTATCAGCGAAATGAAGTGGGATGAATGCGGCGGAGCGCCCTAACGCTCCGGGCCAGGGGTGCCGTTGTGCAGCAAGCGCCGTTGCGTTTCCGCGACATCGCCCATGCGTCCCTGGCGAATGTAGAGGGGCAACGCGCGTTGCCACATCTGCACAGCCTGGCCACGGTCGCCCTCCGCCATGAAGGTTTCCCCCAGCCAAAAGTACGCTTCGGCCTTCCAGAAATCGTTGTCGATCTGTTCGGCGAAGTTCAGGCTGGCGTGCAAGTGGTCGCGCGCGGCGGAGAGCCGCCCCAAGCGAAACTCCAGCACGCCCATCACGTTCAACGCGCCCGCCTGACCGATGACATCACCGGCCCCCTGGCGCATCTCATAGACGAGTTCGTAGTAATGTCGGGCCTCGTCGGGCTGCCCACGGCCCTCGGCCACCAGGCCCAGGGCTTGCAGGGCGCGTCCCTGCCCCTGCTCGTCGTCATCGGCCCGCGCCGCCCGCAAGCTGCCCTCGTAATAGGTCTGGGCCATCTGCGGGTCGTCCTCGTCCTGGGCCATGTGCCCCAGGTCAAAGAGCACCGTCGCCTCGTTGCGCGCGTTGCCCAGCGCCCGCCAGATGCCGAGCGCCCGCTCGTACCACTCGGTCGCGCGTCCGCGCTGGCCCAGGTTGTTCAAGATGACGCCCATCTCTTGTGCCAGTTGCGCCTCGCGGGGGCGGTCGCCGATCTCTTGCGCCGCGCGGGTCGCCCATTGCAGGTAGCGTTCGGCTTCCAGCCACAGCCCCTGCCGTTGCCAAAAGCGGTACAGGCCCATGCCATAGGTGACGACCAGTTCGGCCTCGTTGTGCGCGTGCGCCCATTGCAACCCCGCTTCGAGGTGGGTGTACTCCTCGACGATGGCGGCGCGGTTGGTGGCCTTGCGCAGTGCCAGCGCCACCCCGGCATAGTGGCTCGTCATCGCCTGCCCTGCCCAGTCGGTGATGACCGGGCGATCCACCAACAGCCGCGCCAGCGTGCTGCGGACGAAGGGCTGCACGGCGTAGCGCATCCCCGTGTTGGGCGAGGGCGCACCCTGTACCAGTCGGTTCCGCACGAAGCTGCCAAAGATGGTCCCCGCGTGGGGCGCGCTATCCTGCGCGGGCGCGAAGGAGCTTTCGACCGCGCTGATGACCGCCTTCGCCGCGTCGTCCTTCCAGGTGTGCCCGGCGAAGATCGCCAGCGCCGCCAGGCTGTTTTGCTCGGCGGTTTCCAGGCTGCTCAGCAGCAGATCCACCAGATAGCGCAGCACCTGGTTGGGTTCGCTGCGGTTGGTCAGCATCCCGCGGCGGGCGGCGAAGTCGAGCCGCTGTTCCAGCGAGGTCAGGCCGACCAGCGCGCCCAGCGTCGCCGCCAGTTCCAGCGCGAGGGGCCGCATCTCTAGCAGGGTACAGATGCTGCGTCCGACCTCTTCATTCCACTCATGCGCGTCGCTCTGCGTCGCGGCGAAGCGGTCTTGCAGCAGGTTCAGCGCCGCCGCTGGCGACAGTGGCTCCAGCCGAAAGACGCTCAGTTGCTCGGCGCGCGGCACCTGCCGACTGGTGATGAGGACCGTCGCCTCCGCCGCCACCAGCGTGTCGAGGAAGCGTTGCGCCGGGAAGCCCATCTCCATCTGGTCCAGCACCACGAGCAATTGGTTGCCGCGCAGCACCCGGCGCACCTCGCGCTCCTGGGCATTCAGCCCGGTGGCTTGCGCGATGGCGGGGACGCTCAGGCTCAGGCCCATGGTCGTGTAAGCCCACCGCAGCGCCTCTTCGCCCTGCCGCCCAAAGCCGTGCAGCGCGACGATGCCCCCCGTGAAGGCGGAGGGGATGTCGTGTTCGAGCAGGGCGATGGTTTCGGCGGCGACGGCGGAAAGGCCGACCCCCGCCTGGCCCGTTTCCAGCGGCACCAGCGCCACATGGCGGCCCTGGCGCAGCAGCCCCGCCAGCCGCATGACCGTGTGCCCCCGCCCCACGAAGCCCGGCACGCGCGGCATCGTGCCGATCACCGTTGGCGTCTGCTCGGTGCCCAGCGGAAAGATGACCCCCGGCGCGGTCAGCTCGCGTGGGCGCATCTGGGGCGGCATCTGCGGTGGCGCAGCGGGCGGTGGTCGGCGCGGCGGCGGCATCGGCTGGCTGAGCTGCGCCCCCGGCGCGACGCCCTCGCTGCCCGCCGCCCCCGGCTGGAACATCGTCAGCGACAGATTCACCAGCCGGATGAACTGGTCCATCTCGCTGATCATCCGCTGCACGTCGCCGAGCGAGATCTCATCAATCGCCCCGGCGATGCCCAACTGCCCGATCCGCACCCACCCCTGGATCTGCTTATACACCGGTTCGGCGTAGACACCCGCACGGGCTAGCCCATCGTTGAGGGCAAAGGCGCGTTCGTCTTGGTCGCCACCGCCGGGGCGCGGCAAGCGTGCTGCCTGTGCAAGCGTAACGAGCGTGTTAAAGAGGACACTGCGGCAAAAAAAGATCGCTTCTTCGACCTGCCCGCGTGCCAATGCCTGTTGTGCCCGCGCCAATGGTGTTGTCTCATTGATCAAACCAAAACGTCGGGCTATCCGTCGCCAGACCTCAGCGATCCCCATATTCACCCTACACCAAGCGGCTGTGTGCTTGCTCAGCCGAAAAAATCGCGTGCAACCACGCCATTCTAGCAGGTATGTCAAGGGTCCTTCCATTGGTTGATGGGAATGCCGCAAATGGTCGTCGCGCCGCAACCCTCCTGCATCGATTTTCACGGACTTTTCGGCACCCAAACGGGTGCGACTAACGGCGAAGGATGGCCGCACTTCGGGGCAAAGTCTGGCCGAAAATCAGCACTTTTTGCAGGAGTAACACTGCTGAACCCATTCGAGCGGTGGGCAAAGATTGGCCGAGCTACGAGTTACCAGGCGGACGTAACAGCCCTTCAGCTTGCTCGCACCAAGTAAGATAGCCTTGCTCGACCACGATGCCGTGGAGCAGGGTCAGACGTGGCCCTAATCGGTTGTACTGGCCGGAAGCACTCTGGGCCAGTTCGTCCAGAAGTGCCAAGGCCGCTTGATACTCATGCAGTTTTTGTGCATGATATGCGCGTGTTGTGTGGATTTGGGTCAGGGCTTGTTCGACCGGGATGAGATCATAGCACAGTGCTTTCACCATTTGTTCATCATGCACTTCTGGTGCGGCCACGGGGGATTGGACCCAGGCGATAAGCGCGGTCAAGCCAGCGGGCGTTACCGTATAAATTTTTTGTTGGGGGCCGCGTTGGCTGGGGGCGAGGGTGTGGGTAACGGACCCCTCGCGTTCGAGTGCGGTCAACGTTGGATAAATGCTACTGTGATCTGCCGCCCAAAAATTGTGGCCAGCGCGCTCCATCCAGCGGGTCAAGGCATAACCGGAACGAGGCTCGATACTGAGTCCCGCCAACACTACATACTTGAGATCTGACATCTGGCCCCTCTAATTCTCGCATTCTCGTGACCTTGACCTATTTTCGCACAAATTGCTACAACTACTATGTTGGATTCAACACTGTTGAATCCAACATAGTAGTTGTCCGTTGCCTCGGTGCATGCGCGCACTGCGATGACGAGTGCATCCCAACAGTCTTGTGAGGTGTTGCATGTCCCCCGTTCCCACGCGCAAGTGGTTGGTTGCTGGCGTTTTTGTTCTCACCCTGTTTGTGGTCCTCCTCGATCAAACGATCACGAATGTCGCCTTACCGACGCTTCGTCATGTCTTTGGGTCCACGACGACGGAAACGACCTGGGTCGTGACGGGTTATCTGTTGAGCACGGCGGTCAGCATCCCCGTCAGCGGGTGGTTAGGGGATCGTTGGGGGTCCAAGCCCACCTTCCTCGTGGCACTTGCTATCTTTACCCTGGGGTCCTTGTGTTGTGGGCTCGCCACCTCTCTTGCAACGCTCGTGGTGTTTCGGGTGATGCAGGGTATTGGCGGTGGGTTGCTGACTCCTGTAGGGTCTGCCATGCTCTTTCGCGCGTTTGCGGTGCAAGAACGCGCACGCGTGGCCTCGCTCATTACGATCCCTTCGGTCGTAGCACCCGCCTTGGGACCCATCGTCGGTGGCTATTTCGTGCAGGCCGTTTCCTGGCACTGGATCTTCCTGTTGAATGTTCCGATTGGCATCGTGGGGCTCGCCCTTGCCAGCAGGGGGTTGCCAAATTACCGCGTGATTGGTACGGGGCGTCTGGACATCGCGGGGTTTTTCTTAGCGGGAGGAGGGCTGACCGCGCTCATCTATGCGCTCGCGGAAGTAGGACCACGCGGATTCACCGATAGCCAAGTGCTCTGGGGGGCAGCCAGTGGCACGATCCTCTTGACCTGCTTTCTCTTCGTTGAGCTGCGCCAAGCGCACCCCCTCATTGATGTGCGCCTGTTCACCGAGCGACTCTTCCTCACGAGCAGCCTCATTCTCTTTTTTGTGCAAGGAGGCTTCTTTGGGATCACGTTTCTGTTGCCGCAATTGTTGCAGGTTGAGCGTGGCTTTTCCCCCCTGGACTCAGGATTAACGACCTTTACGACTTCGATTGGCATCATGATGGGTTCGCCACTCGTAGGACGGCTCTATCGTCCGATTGGGCCACGGCGATTGGTCATGGGGGGATTAACTCTTGCCGGTATCGTCGCGGTGGCCTTGCATTTTACCGGCATGCACACTGATCCTTGGGTCATTCGCGGACAGATGGGGCTATTGGGGATCGCCTTTGGGTTCGTCTTCATTCCCCTGCAAACGATCAGCTTCGCCCGGATTGCTCCCGAACGGCTAGGGCAAGCCAGCGCGGCATATACTGCCGTGCGCCAAATCGCGACCAGTTGTGGGGTGGCCTTTATCGCCACAGTGTTGAGTCGCAGTTTGACGGCTCAACATGCTGTGCTGGGTTCCCCCACTACCCAAACAGGGGCGCTCCAGGCCTTTGGTACCGCTTTTCTCGCTGTGGCCCTGATGAACGTAGCTGGCCTAGGAATCGCACTTTTTATCAGCGACCGCTTAGCGGCGGCGACGCGCAAAGGCATGGTGACGACATCACGCGAAGAGGTTCGTGACGAACTGCTTGCCACACAAGCCTTGATTGCCGAATAGCACCAGAAAGAGGTTTCTCATGTCAATCGAATCGTTATCTCTCGTTGATGCCCAGCGGATAGTGACGCGTGCGGTAGCAGAGGCGCAGCGTCTGGGGATCGCTATCGCCGTGGTCATTACGGACCGTGGCGGTCACCCCCTCGCTTTGGCCCGCATGGACACGGTGAGCTATCTGTTGGCACACGTGGCCACCCGCAAGGCGCAAACCGCGTGTGCTCTTGGGGCACCAACTGATGCCTTGTTTCGCTTGAGCCAAACTGATCGGATTTTTGCTCAGGCGATGACGAGCAATCCCGATCTTGATCTCCTCCCCGGTGGCCTGCCGATTTTGCAGGCAGGGGAAGTTGTCGCTGGCTTGGGCATTTCGGGCGGGCGGGAACAACAGGATCATACTGTTGGTACTGCTGCCTTGCAGGGGTAAAGGAAAGTCCCATGTTCTTCTTTGATGAACTGTTTCGCGCTCATGGGCGTGCCCAGCATGGCCGCCCCGCGCAATCTCCTAGGAGTAGTATCCCCATGTCCCCAACGACCAATGTCGCGGCACGCTATCTTCCTCTGCTTGTGGCGGGGGAAGCGACCGCCTTGCTCACCCTCTTCACCCCAGTGGGTCTCCCCAGTATCGATGATCCCCAGCGTGGTCTGATCACGGGAGCCGAGGAAATTCGCCAGTTTGTCAGTGAGATGGCGCATTTTTGGCAAACCCATCAGGCGGTCGCTGAGTTATTCGCGTTGACCACGACCGCTAGCCGGAGTGTTGCCGAAATGTACCTCCATGTGATGAGCGCCACGCACGACCCTATCGTCCTCCCTGTCGCTGTAGTGGCTGATCATGTCTCCGAGCAGCCGCTCCAGGCGCATGGTACCATCCGGGTCTATTACAGCAATTGGCCTTTGCGGGGAAAACACCGGGTGCGTTCCCCGCTTCTTTCTCCCGATGCGCGTCTGATGCCCACGGATGTCATTGCCGCCTATCAATTGGCCCTGCATCGCGGCAATGTGGCGGATATCGTCGCCCTGTTTGAGCAGCGCAATGGCTACTTTCGCGAGCCGAGTGGGGTAGCCTTTACGCACCAGGGGGCTGAGGCGCTGAGTCGCTTTTTTACGGGCCTCTTTGCCATCGGTGATGTACCCCTCCAGTATTGCACGTTGACCGATGATGGCCGATGTTGTGCCATCGAATACCAAGTTGCGCAGTGGGGTGATATTCCGATTGCGCCCCAGGCAGGGGTGGCCATTTATGAGCGAACCCCTGATGGAACGGCCTTGGCGGCAGCACGTGTCTATGATGATATCGCAGTCGAGGAAGGTATGAATCTCAGGCAACGCCCGACCACCTCTCCGAGCGAGACGGGGCCTGATGGAAATTGATCCTCACCAATTGCCCGTCGCCTGGTGACTGAGCGTATTGTGTTACAACGTGCTCGTCGGGTAGGTGCCTCAGCACCGCAGTTGGATGCTACAAGATCTGAAAGGATGGCTACAAGATGGGGATGACCATCCAATTCGAGAGCCATCGTGATGAATTGGCCTTTATCTACACGATGAAACGCGATCACACCGCCCTCGATTTGTACGATCAACCCGAACCCATTAAACTCGGTTACCATAGGAAGCATGGACGACGAGTTAGCATCTGGCATACCCCCTGACTTCTTTGCGTTGACCAGCATAGTGCGGGGTGGGTCGAGTGCAAAATGGAAACGGATTTCCTCGTGGATCGGTGCCCAACACTCGTATGAACAAGGGAAACCCATTAAGCGTTACTATGTACGACCATTTATCTCGAACCCAGCTATCTACATCAGACCTGAAATCAAGGAAGCGATTGAGGCGGTGCGACACCGCTGATCGGTGAACCCTAATTCCCGAAAGCAAAGATTGGCCAACATAGTCAATCTTTGCTTTCGGCACTCAAACGGGCCGCTCATGCTAGCCAATTTGGCGGTGGATAAGTCGGTGGATGAATTCGTGGACAACCCCAGAGTTGACGGGATAACCTGTGGATAGCTACACGCTTCCCTTGCGACGACAACAGCTGAGCGCGCCCTGTGGGCCGATCGCGCCATTTCTCGCCAACCAAAGTTATCCACCAAACAACCAGGCGATCACCGCCGCGTGCATTTGCAATTTCGCTCCCTGGCGGGTAATTTTACCTTTACCAGCAGCGCGCAATAGGTTCCGTGGCTGTGGTATCTTAGAAGGTGAGACACCGTAGAACGCCCATTCTACCCAAGAGTCGCCCGACCGCCCACCCGGTCAACCAGATGGAAAGCGTGAGCACGCATGGAACGACTGCCGCCGCAAAATATCGAGGCCGAGGCCGCTGTCCTAGGGAGCATCCTCATCGATCCCCAGGCGCTGCCCGCTGTGGCGGAGATCCTGCGCCCAGGGGATTTCTATCGTGACTCGCATCGCTTGCTCTACACCGCCGCGCTGGACCTGTATGGCCGGGGCGAACCCGCCGACATCGTGACGCTGACCGACGAGATCGAGCGGCGCGGCAAGCTGGAAGGCGTCGGCGGCGCGGACTACATCACCACCCTCGTCAACGTCGTCCCCACCAGCGCGAACGTCGAATATTACGCGCACATCGTCGAGCGTACCTCGATCCTCCGCAAGCTCATCCATGTGGCGGGCCAGATCGCCGCCATCGCCTATAGCGAAGACGACGCCACTGTCGCGCTCGACAAAGCCGAACAGTTGATCTTTGCCATCAGTCAGAATGTGCAACGGACCGACTTCGACCATATCAAAGACATTTTGGCCGACTACTTCGACAAGCTGGAACATCTGCACACCCATCGCGGCGACATCATCGGCGTCCCCAGCGGCTTCACCGACCTCGACAAGATGACCGGCGGCATGCAACGGTCCGATTTGGTCATCCTCGCAGCGAGGCCCTCGGTTGGTAAAACCGCATTCGCCCTCTCCTTGGCGCACAATGCCGCGATCAAGCATGGGGCCAGCGCCGCCATCTTTAGTCTGGAAATGAGCAAAGAGCAACTGGTCCAGCGCCTGCTCTCGATGGATGCTGGGGTGGACCAGCAGCGGCTGCGCACCGGCTACATCAGCGATGCCGACGACGAATGGACGCGCATCAGCATGTCCATTGGTCGCCTGTCTGAGTCGAATATCTACATCGACGACACGGCGGGCATCACGTTGATCGAGATGCGCTCGAAGGCGCGGCGGCTGATGGCCGAGCACGGCTTCGACATGCTGGTGGTGGACTATCTGCAACTGATGCAGGGCACCGGCTCGAAGGGCGACGGCAACCGCCAGCAAGAGATCTCGGAGATCAGTCGCGGCCTGAAGGGACTGGCCCGCGAACTGAACGTCCCCGTCCTCGCCCTCAGCCAGCTTTCCCGCGCCGTCGAGAGCCGCCAATCCAAGGTTCCCATGCTCAGCGACCTGCGCGAGTCGGGTTGTATTACCGGTGATGGCCTGGTCTATCTGCCCGACGAGGGCCGCTATGCTCGCATGGACTCCCTCGTTGGCCAAAGCGGCTTCAACGTGCTAGCCCTCAACACCGAGACATGGAAGTTAGAGCCGCGCCCCGTCACCCGCGCCTTCGCCACCGGACGCAAACCCGTCTTCAAACTGACGACGCGTTTGGGCCGTACCATCCGCGCGACCGCTAACCACCAATTCCTGACCATCCACGGCTGGCAACGCCTAGATGCATTGGAAGTGGGGATGCGGCTGGCTATGCCTCGGCAACTGCCAGGACCATCAGCGCATACAATGAGTGATGCTGAACTTGGTCTATTAGGCCATCTCATCGGTGATGGTTGCACCTTGCCACGCCAGCCGATTCATTACACGACCAACGATATCATTTTGGCTGAGACGGTTGCCCAACTCGCTACCGAAGCATTTGGGGATGCCATCACGCCTCGAATCAATAAAGAGCGCACATGGTATCAAGTATATCTTGCAGCGAGCGAGCATCTAACACATGGTAAACGCAATCCGATCGCTGCTTGGTTAGATGAGATGGGCGTTTTTGGTCTGCGCTCGTATGAAAAGCACATACCCGAAAAGGTGTTTATGCAGCCAAGACAAGCCATTGCACGCTTCTTGCGTCATCTCTGGTCTACAGATGGCAGCATCAACTTGAGTGAAGGCGTGAAGCACTACGCGAATATCTACTATGCATCAAGTAGCCAGATATTAGCTCAACAGGTGCAAATGCTGCTGTTGCGTCTTGGAATCAATGCCACTGTTGCTCGATACGGTCAGGGAACAAAAGGCCGTGATCAGTATCATGTGATGGTAAGTGGCAGGGAAGATAGCTTGGCGTTTTTGCAGGAAGTAGGTGGTCTGGGGCGGCTGAAATCCATGCATCATGCAGCCATTGATGCTTATCTTACTGAGCGGGTCGCCAATACGAATCGAGATGTAGTTCCGCGTGAGGCTTGGCGGCTACATGCTGTTCCTGCAATGGCAACAGCAGCGATGACAAGCCGCGAAATGCAACTTGCTATGAACATGTCTTATTGCGGCACAAGCCTCTACAAGAGCAACATGAGCCGTCATCGAGCATTGCGGGTTGCCAATATCGTTAAGTCGAGTGAGCTAGCCCTTCTTGCCGAAAGCGACATTTATTGGGACAGCATCCTCACCATCGAACCAGATGGTGAAGAAGATGTCTATGATCTCACTGTGGACGAATTTCATAACTTCGTCTGTCAAAATTATTTAGTTCACAATTCATTAGAGCAGGACGCGGATATCGTCATGTTCATCTATCGTGATGAGGTGTATAACCCCGAAACGGACCGACCGAATATCGCGGATATCATCGTCGCCAAACACCGCAACGGGCCGATTGGCACCGTCAGCCTCTACTTCGTCAAGAACCAGACGCGGTTCCGCGATCTGGACCTCCAGCGTGTCAGCGATTTCTAGGGAAACGGAGCAGCCGGTGGCTCCCAGTGATGGAGTTGGCGGCGATATTGCCATGCAGGAGCCAAGAGCGATGGTCGCATTTGCCGGATTCCCCAGCGGGCGTGGGACCGTCCCCGTGCCCGAGGTGTTTTTCGCTACCGTGCTGCCCGAGATCGAAGATGTGAACGAGCTGAAGGTGACGGCCTATCTCTTCGGCACCCTCTATCAAAAGAAGGGGCAGCCGCGCTGCGTCAGCGACCGCGAATTGGTGGCGGATGCCACGCTGCGTCGGGCGCTGCGGCGGCGGGGCGATCCGCGACCGCCGGAAGAGAAGCTGCGGCAGGCGCTGGATCTGGCGGTGCGGCGTGGCACTTTGTTGCGGGTGCGCATCCGGGTGGACGATGAGGTAGTCACTTGGTACTTCTTTCATACGGATCGCAACCGCCGTGTGGTAGAACGACTATTCCAGGGGGAAATGTCGCCGATGCGGCTGCTGGAACTGGAAGGCATCACCACCGAGGGCACGACGCCCGCCGTATTGCTGGAAAAGCCGACCATCTTCACCCTATATGAGCAAAACATCGGGCCACTAGTGCCCCTGATCGCTGACCAACTCGCCGACGCGGCGGAACATTACTCACCCGAATGGATCGAGACGGCCTTCCGCGAGGCCACCGAACAAAACAAACGCAGTTGGAGCTACATCCGCGCGATCTTACGTCGCTGGGAAACTGAGGGAAAGGGAGGCAAGCGCCATGAGGCAGGAACAGGACGACGAACTTCCACCGCTATCTAGCTTCGCGGATGGCCGCTATGGGCGTAAGCCACGGGCGCAGCCGCCCGTGCCCCCGCGTGCTGCCGCGCCCGCGCCGCGCCGCCCCGTGCCCGCAGCGCGCCCGCCCGAGCCGCCCCGCGCGG
>JBBQSR010000011.1:0-19048 GCA_038234855.1 Ktedonobacterales bacterium
TACTACCCGGTCCCCATCGCCGAGACGCCCAATGGAAGCCAGCCGATCCCGCATACGCTGGCTGCCTAAGGGGTAGGCAAGCGACAACGCGAGACTCGTTTGCTGGCGATGAGGGCAACACGAGCGGGGCCATCCCCTCTCCGCTCCCACAGCGGCGACGGATGCGTTCCGTGATGCCAAAAGGGGGTGCGGGCCAATGTCTCGCAGGAACGCTTCGGCATTCCCAAGCGACCTGTCTTTGACCCGCGTTGCTTCCCTCACGGCCTTCCCAAACGGCGGGCAGGAGGGCGACACCGCCCCGTTCTCCGCCGGAATGGCTCCCGTTCAACAGGCGTGTTGGACCACCGTCGCCGGACATGAAGGGCGGTGCGCCAGAACACGGGACGAGGCTCTAGCCCAAAAACGCACGACCACCGGTGCCGTTTAGCTGACGGGCAAAATGTCGGTATGCCGCTTGGTTACACCTGCCGCAGCATACTGGGCCAGCCAGCGTTCGATGTGCGCGGCGGGCAGAAAATCGCCGAAATCTTGGCCATAGTGCGCGGTGGCGACGACAAGCTCGGGCGTCAGAAGAAATTGCGCGGGCAGCCGGTTCATCGTCCCATTGACCGCGGACTGCGCCAGCCCCCGCTGCCGCGCTTCGGCATAATCCCGCCAGCGTCGCACAAATCCCCACCAGAAACCCCACCACGAGGTCTGGGAGCCATACAGACGGTAGAGGACATGCTCCGGATCGGCAATCACCGGAAAGGGCATGCCCTGTTTCGCCACGAAGGTCTGCACCTCAGCGGGGGAGGAATCAAACACGGTGAGAACCTGCAATCCTTGGGCATGCCATACCGGATACCGCTGGATGAGGTACCAATAGTTTAAGGAACACAAAGGACACCCCGTATAGCGAAAGAGGTTCACCAAGGTGGGCTGGCCTTTCAGCGTCGTCAAATCGACTGGTGACCCATCAAGAGCGGTCACGGAAAACGGACGCGCGAGTTCGCCGACTCGTAAACGTTTCACACCAAGGCTTCTTTCTCGTCGAGTTGCTGCCCTACGGCAAACACATTCCTCGCAGAAGCATACCAAGAAGACCAGACCATGGACAAGGGTAGGACAAAGCTCCTACAGCATGACCTGCCTTGGCAACAATGTAGGGATGCGGCAGACGCTTTCCCCGAGGAGGGGGGGGGACAAGGAACCCCGCAAACAATCGGGAACCACCGCAAGCCTCGGCAGGGTGTCCAGGAGTGGGCGGTCGAGGGAAGGGCTGTAGTTGCGTCGTCTGTATGTGGCAGGGTTGGTCGCACCATCCCTTGGAGAGCGTAGGACTAGGCTTCCTGGGTCGCCAGCGGGAGGGTGAACCAAAAGCGGCTGCCTGCGCCAGGGCGACTAGCCACCCCGACGCGGCCCTGATGCTGCTCGATGAGGGTGCGACAGATATACAACCCGAGGCCGAGTCCCACTTGGGATCCCTGCTGGGGGGTGATCCCGGCAACCTGGTAGAACTGCTCGAAAACGTGCGCTTGCTGCTCTCGGCGCAAACCCGGTCCCCGATCGCTCACGCTGACCTGCGCGTTGGCACGCCTCACCCGTAACTGGATGATGATCGGCTCATCCGGGGGACTATATTTGCGCGCGTTGCTCAGGTAGTTACTCACCACCTGGCGCAGGCGGTCGGGATCGCCCATCACCCAGACCGGCTGCTGAGCCTCACTGGCGAGGCGTTCGGTCAGCTGGATCACCCGCTCCGGCTCGGCCAGAGCTTCCTCTTCCACCACCGCCTTCACCAGGGTGCACAGATCCATCCGGGTTAAGTGCAGGGTGAGCTTGCCTGCCTGGAGGCGGGCCACATCCAGTAAATCCCCGACCAAGCCTTCCAGGCGCCCCAGCGCGTTCGCGCTGGCGCTCAGCAATTGCTGGATGGTTGGCCCGCTGTTTCCGTCGCCCGCTGCTCCCGGCAACGGTGCGCTTTGTGCCAGGCGTCGCTGAGCGAGTTGCAGATAGGTCTTGGCACTGGTGAGCGGGGTGCGCAGCTCGTGGCTCGCGATGGCCAGGAATGCATCCTTCAGCGTGTTGGCCGCGCGTAAGGCGTTTTCCACGGCTTGCTGCGCGGTAATATCGGTGTTGGTACCACACCATTGGGTCACCTGCCCCGCCGCATCTTTCACCGGCAACACACGTGTCAGGAACGGACGAAATTGCCCATCCGCTCCCCGGAGGGGGAAGACCATCTCGAAGGCCTCGCCCTGGGCGATAGAGCGTTCCCAGCGGTCGAGGACCAGGGGAAGCACGGCGGGATCATGGACACTTTGCCAGCCCCACCCCGCCTGCGACTCTGGCGTCATGCCGGTGTAGTCGTACCAGCGCTGGTTGTACCAATAAATGTGGCCGTCGGCCTGGGCCATCCAGACCAATTGGGGAATCTGATCGGCCAATAGGCGGAACTGCGCGGCGCTCGCGCGCAAGGCCGCTTCGGCCTCGTGACGGTCGGTGATATCGGTGGCGGTGCCCACCCATTCGCGCACGGTTCCATCCGCGTCATACACGGGGACGCCGCGCACAAAGAGCCAGCGATAGACCCCATCAGCGCGGCGCACGCGATAGTCAATCGTGTAGATGCTCCGCGCCGCGACTGCCGCGTTCCATGCCAGGGTGGCGCGTTCGCGGTCGTCGGGATGCAGCGCCGCGAGCCAGCCCCAGGCGGCCGCCTGCGCGGGGTCCTGGCCGGTGAACATCTGCCACGCACGCCCATCGCCATCGCCGCCATCGCCCGACGCTGTCCAGGAAATCTGGCCGGTCGCCAACACCAGGGCGTGATAGCGTGCTTCACTGGCGCGCAGTTGGTCTGCTAGGCTGTCGGTGGACGGCACCGGGGAGGGGATGGGGTCATGGGACGGGGTTGACGTCTGCCAAGGATGCGGTGCGGGGTCGGGCATCAGCAGTTCTCCAACGGGTAGTTTGCTCAGAGCAACGGCAGCTCCCAACCGTGACGTGGACACCGCGCCGTGGTCTGTCCACGGGTGGAGGACTGCTCATCTGTATATACCACATTGGCGGTAGCGGGGCCATACGCGGCGATCGTTTCCCAGGGGGCCTTCGCCGAGCACCAGCGGGCGTTGCAGATCCCCCTCAGCAACTGGAAAGAACAAAACTAGCTTACATACGACAAAGCCGAGGAATCTGGATTTTTCCTTGTGCATTGCTGAAAGTTTGGTTTTGGTTGCAACAGGTAAGACGAAACACAGAAGCCAGATGAGACTCCATGGAACATCGGAAAGAAATGCTGCAAAAACGTGACCTTTTGATCAGAGTCAAACCACCGGTATGGTCGCAAAACTAGATACCAGAACACCGATAAACTCCAGAATTGGAGTACTTTTGAATGGCCCAAATAATTGGACACAGCAAACTGAACAGCATTTATTGCTCTGCGCCTTCCATGCCTGCTCCAGAGCGCTCCCGGGGAAAATGAACAGGGTAGTATGCCCATTTTATGTTTCTACGCGCCATTCATGGACCTGCTGGGGCACATGATCGCGCATGGCTTCCTCGACGACGCCATCACGCAGATGCCCGAACGGCTGCCCACCCCCGCCGACGCGCTGGCCGCCATCGACCGCGCCCTGACCGCCCTGCCCTGAGCGGGTGTGATACGATGGGGGCACCATCAGCGTCAGCCAGCGCCAACGCGGGCGCGTGAGCATGCGGCCCGCCAGCGCGGGCAGAGAGGGGCGAAACACCATGCCGATCATAAGCCTGGCGGGGAAGACCGCGCTCATCACGGGGGCCAGCCGGGGGCTGGGCGCGGCCATCGCGCGCGCCTATGCCGAGGCCGGGGCGGATGTCGCCCTGTGCGCCCGCAACGCCGACCTGCTAGAGGGCGTGGCGGCGGAATGCCGCGCGCATGGTCGCCGCGCCGCCGTCATCGCGGCGGACTTGGCCGACCTCGCCGCCGCTGGGGGGATCGTGGACCGCGCGGCAGGCGAGCTGGGCAAGATCGACATCGTGCTCAATAACGCAGGCGTCAACCCCATCTATAAGCCGACGCTCGACACCACCCTGGACGAATGGCAGCAGATCCTAGCGATGGACCTGACCGCGCCGTTCCTCATCAGCCAGGCGGCGGCGCGGCACATGATGGCGAACGGTGGGGGGGCCATCATCCAGATGGCATCGGTGTCGGGGATGCTGGCCTCGCCGCGCATGGTGACGTACTCCGCCGCGAAGGCCGCGCTGCTGAGCGTGACACGGACCCTCGGCGCGGAATGGGCACGCTACAACATCCGCGTCAATGCCATCGCGCCGGGTTACATCGCCACCGACCTCACCTCGGGCATGCTGGCGAATCCCAAATATAGCGAGGGCATCCGTGCCGCCACGCCGCTGGGCCGCGTGGGCACACCCGACGAGATCGCCGGGGTCGCGGTCTTCTTGGCCTCCGACGCCGCCAGCTTCGTCACGGGCGCGACCTATGTGGTGGATGGCGGCATCTCGGCGGTCTGACCGCTTACAGGCTGGCGGCGCGACGGCGCTGCTGACGACGGCGGATGAGCCGCATGCCCGTCGGCACGCCCAGCGCCGCGATGGCGACGGGGGCCAGCGCCGGGGCGAGCCGCCGCCACGCCGTCGGCGAGATGTTGCCCCCCTGCCAACGCAGGTTGCTGCGCAGCGCTCGCTGGGGTGCCGAGATCGGCTCTAAGAACGGGATTTCAGTGGCGAGATCAGGCGTCACCGTGGCAGCAGTGATGGGCGGCCACACCGGGGCGTCCAAGAATTCGAGGACCAGTTCGCAGAAGCGTTGCGGGGCCTCGATCTGGGGGCGATGGAAGCAATTGGGGATGACCGCTAGGTGCGCGCGGGGAATGAGCTTCACCGCCTCTTGACCATGGGTGACGGGGATGGTGCGGTCGCCCGCGCCCCAGATGAGCAGCGTGGGGATTGCCAGGCTGCTGAGGAAGGGCAGTGCGCTCACCTTTTGCCCGCTGATGCTGCCGATGCCGCGCAGCATGCCGAGGAAGGCCAGCCGCGCCTCGGGCGACTGGAAGCGGTCCAGCATCGTCGGCGTGGTGGCGTCGAATTCTTGCGAGAGACGGCGCATCCGCCGCTGCTCGAGGCTGCGGCTCACCTGGGGCACGCGCGAGCGGGGGTCGCACAGCACGCCGATGACGCCCTCCGCGCCGGGCAACGTGCTGACGCGCAGCAGCCAGTGCATCTCGCGCCCCATGCCGCCCGAGGAGGCCAACACCACACGCTCGGCCCGCCCAGGGTAGAGGTGGCAAAACATCATGGTGATGCCCCCACCCATCGAGTGCCCGATGATGATGGGCCGCGCCAGCCCCACGGCGTCCATGAAGCCCTTCAGGTACCCCGCGAGCGCCTCGAGCTGGTAATCGACATCCGTTTTATCGGATTCGCCGCAGCCGAGCATGTCGATGGCATAGACCGTGTAGCGTTGCTGCAACATCGGCAAGATGAAGCGCCAGGTGAAGCTGCTAGTGCCCAGGCCATGCACCAACACCACGGGTGGCCCCTCGCCCCCCGTGACATAGCTCATCTGATGGTTACCCACGGAGACGGAGCGGCGCGTCAGACCGCTGCTGGTCGGTGGCCACGTAGCCGGTGGCGTTTCCACGGGAAACGCGGGGCGGTCGTCATGCATTCAGGGCATCCCCTTCGTTACGAAAAAAACGCGCGCTTGGGACGAGATCCTGCCGACGGCATAGCCGCTTTACCCAGCGTATCGCTATTATATTCTGATTTTCGCGGAAAAGAAAGCCGCGCGGCCAAAAAGCCCATAATTCTCTCTAACGTTTTCCATAAAGAAGTGACAGATGCACACCGCGAGTGATCGTCGATGGAGGTGATGCGTCAGGGGCAATGCCCGGAAACGCCCGACTTTTCCTGACACAAGTCCCCGCATCCGTGATTGACGTGGACCGTTAGGGTATGCTAATATCTGAGTGTACCGATCAGGATTCCCCAACAGCAGCACGACGGAAGAGGGCGGACGATGACGACCACCAGCGCCAAAGTCGATGAATATCTCGAAACCATCTACAATATGGAGATGGAAGGCGATGTCGTCATCGGGGCGCGGCTGGCCGAAAAGTTTGGGGTCAAGGCCCCCACCGTCACCGAGATGTTGCAACGCCTGGAAAAAGCGGGCTATCTGTCGATGGATGCCCACCGCCGCATCACCCTCACCGAGGCGGGCGTGGGGCTAGCCGAATCCGTCTTGCGCCGCCATCGGCTGACCGAACGCTTCCTGACCGACATGCTGGGCATGCAATGGCACGAGGTCCACGAAGAGGCTTGTCGCCTCGAACATTACATCTCGGGCGCGGTCGAGGAGCGGGTGATCGCTTCGTTGGCACACCCCACGACCTGCCCGCATGGCAACCCCATCCCTGGCTATGTGACGGACGCGCGCGGCTACCTCAGCCGCGTCGGCGCGCGTCGGCTGCCCGAGGCGGCGGGCGAGGCGGTGCGCATCCTCTGCATCTCTGAGGTGCTCGAAGACGAAGAAGAGACGATCCGCACGATGCACGAGCATGGCCTGACGCCCGGCACCGCGATCACCTGGACCCCCGATGAAACATCTGGGGGGGGATCGGTCCTCTTACCAGATGGACACTACGAACCACTTCCGCGCCCCCTCGCGCATGCGCTGTGGGTGCTGCCAGCCACGCAGGCGTTTCCTGCTGGGGCCGCTGGCGCGCAACGATAATTCTGACGAAGAGAGCGTGAACCCCTATGCCAACTGGAACAATCGTCTTGCTCGGCGCGTTCGCGGGGCTGACCATTTTTCTGGGGCTGCCCGTCGCCCGCATCAAGAATGTGTCGCCCGCCTTCAAGATCTTCCTGAGCATGGTGGCGACTGGCGTGCTGATCTTCCTCTTCTTTGATGTCATCGGCAAGGCCAGCGAACCCATCAATGAGGCGCTGGTGCAGTTGCACGCGCACCATACCGGCGCGGGCACGCTCTTCGCAGATTTCGCGCTGCTGGCATTGGGGCTGGGCTTGGGGCTGATCGGCCTGGTCTACTTCAACCGCCACGTCATCTCGCGGCTGCCCTTCGCGTCGCCGACACCGCTAGCGGGCACACCAGCGCCCGCACCTGCACCCGCCCCCGCGCCGCCCCAGCTCGCCATGGTGGGCGCGGCCTCGGGCAAGCTCGGTGCCGCCACCGCCGCCAAGCCCAAGGTGGTGCGCCCCGCCCCCGCTGCGGCGGTCGCCTCGGGCACCGCCGCGCTGGCCGCGACTGAGATCACGCCCCAGGCGCTCGCGCTCATCATCGCGTCGGGCATCGGGCTGCACAACTTCTCAGAGGGCCTCGCCATCGGCCAATCGGCGGCGGCGGACCAGTTGTCGCTGGCGGCGGTGCTGATCGTCGGCTTTGGGCTGCACAACATGACCGAGGGCTTCGGCATCGCTGGGCCGCTCACCGGCAAGACCGTACCATGGAAGTTCATCGCGCTGCTCGGCGTCATCGGCGGCGGGCCGACCTTCCTGGGGACGCTGGTGGGCATCGCCTTCCATTCACCGCAACTCTTCATCTTTTGCCTGGCCTTCGCGGCGGGGGCCATCATCTTCGTCGTAGCGGAGTTGCTGGGCGTCGCCAAGCGTGCCCGCGCGCAAGAGGTGGTGATGTTTGGCCTCTTCGTCGGCTTCTTCCTCGGCTACATCACGGATATGATCGTCACCTACGCAGGCGCGTAAGCCGCCAGGAGCCAGCGGGTTCATCCGCTCCGCTGGCTCTCCCCCCTCTTCCTGCCCCCTAGCCCCCATCCTCATGCCGCTCAGGGGCACCCTCCGCCGTCCGCACATAGTCGCCGCTCTTGCCACCCGACTTGCGGTCCAGGCGAATGTCGCTGATGACCATCGCGCGGTCCAGCGCCTTCGCCATGTCATAGAGGGTAAGGGCGGCGACACTGACTGCCGTCAGCGCCTCCATCTCCGCGCCGGTCTGGCCCACCGTCGTGACGCGCGCGCTGATGCCCACGCTCGCCGATGCCTCGTCAAACGCGAAGTCCACCGTCACGCTGCCCAACGCGAGCGGGTGACAGAGCGGGATGAGCCGCGCCGTCTCCTTCGCCGCCATGATGCCCGCAACGCGTGCCACCGCCAGCGCGTCGCCTTTCGCCAACGTGTGGTCGCGCAGCGCGGCCAGCGTCGCGGGGGCCATGGTGACGCGCCCTGACGCCACCGCCTCGCGCGCGGTCGTCGCCTTACCGCCGACCTCCACCATGTGTGCCTGGCCCTGGGCATCGACGTGGGTCAACGTCGGTTCGCGGGTCTCGTCGCTCATAATGCTCCTCAGTTTTTCGCGCGGCGTGCCGATGGAAGATCGTAAAAGCTCGATCAACGCGGAGGTACCGGAGACATGCCTTTTCTCTTGCGGCAAATGGGCGCTGCGGCGCCTGAACGGGTGGACGGCCTGCAATCGGCGGTACCTGATATCACACGCGATCCCAGCCTCATCTTACAACTCGCGCATCAGGTGTTGGGGATGAGCGCCACGTTTTATGCCCGCCTTGATGCCCATCATATGACATTGGTGCAGACCTATCGCGATCCCAGCCACCACGCCGCGCCAATGGTCACTGACGGTGCCGTGGTCCCCCTGTCTGATACCTATTGCCAGTTCGTCTATCGTTCAGCGCAGCCGTTGGTCGTCACGGAGGCGCATGTCACCGCGCCATTCGACACGCTGGCGACCACACGCGACCTGGGCATCGGCAGCTACGTAGGTGTGCCGCTCATCGGCAAAGATGGCACGGTCCTCGGCACCCTCTGCGGGCTGGATGAAGAGAGCGTCGCCATCACCGCCGAGCAAGTGGCGACGCTGCAATTGCTGGGCCAGGCGCTCGTCGCGGGGATGGAACACCAAGCCTTGCTCGATGAACTGGAACGCCAGCGCGCCACCGCTCTGCTGGCCCTGCGCGACGCGCTGACGGGCTTGCCGAACCGCCGCGCCTTTGATAGCGCACTCGAGGCGGGCATCGCGCGTGCCGCCATCGATCACCAGCCCATAGCCTTGCTTTTCATGGATATCGATCATTTTAAGCAAGTCAACGATACCTACGGCCACGAGGTCGGCGATGTCGCGCTGCGTTTCGTCACCGCCCGCCTCGCCCGAGCTTTGCGTGGTGATGACCAACTCTTTCGCTTTGGCGGCGAGGAATTGGTTGCGCTGCTGCCCAATGTCACGCCGACGGCGGCCCTGGCGACGGCCCAGCGATTGCGGCGCGCGCTCCGCCACACCCGCACCACGACCGATCACGCGCTGGATGGCCGCCCCCTGCACCTGCCACAAGACCTGGCGTTGACGGTGAGCATCGGCGTTGCGGTGTACCCCACCGATGCCGCCAGCAGCATCGAATTGCTGCGCCGCGCCGACGCCGCCATGTATCACGCCAAGCACACGGGGCGCGACCGTTGCTGTGCCGCCCATAAGGTCGCGCTCGACGCCCACCTCCCCAACACCGAGACCTACACCGTCGGGGCCGCCGCGCAGTCGACCATCACCAATGGCCTGGTGGCAGCCTTGGGGGCGCACGACCCCACCACCGGCGAGCATAGCGACCGCATGACCGACCTGACGGAGCGCCTGATGAACGGCCTGGGCGGCACCACCGAGATGACGCGCCTGGCGGGCGAGGCAGCACGGCTGCACGACATCGGCAAGATCGGGGTGGCAGCGACGATTCTCACCAAAAACGCGCCACTCACCGGGGAAGAATGGCAGATCGTGCAGCGTCACCCCAGCATCGGCGAACGCATCTTGCAAGAGTGCGGCGGCGCGTTGGCGCTGATCGCCCAGGTGGTGGGCGCGCATCACGAACGCTGGGACGGTACCGGCTATCCCCTGGGGCTGCGTGGCGAGGCCATCCCGTTGGCGGCGCGCGTCATCGCCGTGGTAGACGCCTTTGATGCGATGACCAGCGACCGCCCCTATCGCCGCGCCATGTCGCTGGCCGAGGCCGTCGCGGAGCTACAAAACGGGGCGGGCACGCAGTTCGACCCCGCCGTCGTAGCCATGTTCCTCGATGAGGTCGCGACGACAGACGACACGCTGCCCCAGGCCGCCTAGCTCACGCTTGCCCCCAGCACCCTACGCATGCTACAGTCATGGGGTGGGCACATCGCCCCAAGGGGGCAGCAGATGGCGAACTATCTCGACGCGGCAGAGGCCGCCGTACCCGCCTTACTCGACGAGCTACAGACCTGGGTGGATGTCGACTCGGGCACCTTCGACAAAGCGGGCGTTGATGCCGTGGGCGCTCTCGTGCACCGCCGCCTAGCGGGCGCGGGTCTAGACGTCACCGTTCACCCCCAGGCCGAATATGGCGACTGCCTGGTGGCGCGGCGCGCGGGGGCGGGGCGGCTGCGACTCCTCTTGGTCGGCCATATGGACACAGTCTACCCCAGCGGCGCGGTCGCGGAGCGCCCCTTCACCATCACCGATGGGCGCGCGTATGGGCCGGGGATCTTCGATATGAAATCGGGCATCCTGGCGGGCATCACCGCGCTGGAACTGGTCGGCCCCGCGATCCTCGACCGCTTCGCCAGCATCACCTTCCTCTGCAACAGCGATGAAGAGGTCGGGTCGCCCGCCAGCACCCCGCTGGTGCGTGCGCTGGCGGCGGAGGCCGACGCCGTGCTGGTGCTGGAACCGAGCCGCCACCTGGGTAACGTCACCGTCGCGCGCAAGGGCATCGCCACCTATACGCTGACAGTCGCGGGCCTCTCGGCCCACGCGGGCGTCGCGCCAGATGCGGGCCGCAACGCCATCCTCGAACTGTCGCACCTGATCGTGGCGCTGCAAGCCTTGCATGGCAGCATCCCCACGGTCAGCGTGAATGTCGGCGCGGTGACGGGCGGCGGGCGGCGCAACGTCGTCCCCGCGCACGCCGAGGCGCTCTTCGAGATGCGCGCGGCCAACCAAGCCGCCTTCGATGCCGGGCGCGCGGCCATCGCGGCGCTCGTCGCCGCGCCGCGCACCGTGCCCGACACCGTCGCCACCCTCACCCCTGGCCCGACGCATCTGCCCCTGGAACTGACCGAGGGCGCGCGCAAGCTGATCGCCATCGCCGAGGCAGCGAGCGCGGAGCTGGGCATCACCATCACCCCCATCAGCATCGGCGGCGCGTCAGATGGCAACACCACGGGCGGCATGGGCATCCCCACGCTGGATGGCCTGGGGCTGATCGGCAAGCACAGCCACCACCCCGAGGAACACATCCTCGTGCGCGCCATTCCGCCGCGTCTGGCGCTGCTGGCGGGCATCATTGAAAATGTGTCCTTGGCCGATTTGTGAACATTTCACTCTCTTTTCCACAAGATGTCGCGGGGCGTGCCGCCATGGGAGATATCTGCTATACTAGCTGAGCGACAGAGCGCTGGGCCGCTCGACTTTTTTGCCTCCGAGGAGCCTTCATGCAAAACGACCGCGCGAACTATATCGTTCCCCTGGAGCGGCTGCGCGCCAGGTGTAGTCCTGCCTCATTTTCCTTCACCACCACCGCCGCCCTGCCGCCGCCGCGCCGCATGGTGGGGCAAGAGCGCGCCGCCGAGGCGCTGGAGTTTGGCCTCAGCATCCCCGATAACCATTACCACATCTACGTCGCGGGGGTGCCTGGCTCGGGCCGCAACGTCGCCACCGAGGACGCGGTGAAGCGCATCGCCGCCACACTGCCCACCCCCGAGGACTGGTGCTACGTCAACAATTTCAAGAACCAATACGCGCCGCGCCCGCTGGCCCTGCCCGCCGGTCGCGCGCAGCCCTTTTCCGACGAGATGGATGCCCTGATCGCCTCGGCACAGCAGACGCTGAGCGACGGCTTCGACTCGGACCTCTATCGCCAGCGGCGCAGCGCGGCCATGTCGCCATCAGACGCCGAGCGCGACAGCATCATCGAGCGGCTGAACGCCGCCGCGCTGGAACGCAACTTTCGCATCAACCTCAGCGAGAATGAACCCGAGTTCCTGCCCTTGAAGCCCGCGACGGAGCCAGGTGCCGAGCGCCAGCCGTATGAGCGCGAGGACTTCGCCGCGCTGTCGTCTGCCGAGCAGGGCGCGCTCAACGAAGATTACCAGGTCGTACAGCGCCTCTTCGTCGAGGCGATGAACGCGGCGCGGCGGCTGTCGCTGCGCTCGCGCACCATCCTCGTGAAGCTCAACCACGACTTCGCCATCGAAGTCACCGCGCCGCTCTTCGACACGGTGCGCGGCCACTACGCCGATGTACCCGCCGTGCTGGCCTATCTGAGCGAGGTGCACGAAGACATCGCCGCGAACGTCGAGCGCGTCATCAATGCGAACGACAACAGCAGCGACGACACCGACAGCAACACCACCCCCGACGCCTCCGATCCGGCGGCCTCCGCCGTGGCGTCGCCTTCCATCTTGGCGCGCTACCGCGTCAATGTGCTGGTGGACCGCACGGGCCAACAGGGCGCGCCCTTCATCAACGAGCACAACCCGACCTATTACAACGTCAACGGGCGGCTGGAATATGGGCAGCGGATGGGCAGCACCTACACCGATTTCAGCTTCATCCGCCCCGGCGCGTTGCACCAGGCCAATGGCGGCTTCTTGATCATCCACATCAAAGAGCTGGCCCCCAACCCGCGCTCGTGGGACGCGGTCAAGCGCGCCCTGCGCACCGGGCAAATCACCATCGAGAACCTGACCGACCCGAACCTGCAACTGATCACCGCGTCGCTCAAGCCCGAGCCGATCCCCTTGAAGATCAAGATCATCCTGCTGGGCGATTTCGGCGCGTGGGATGCCCTCAACAGCGAGGACCCCGACTTCAGCGAACTTTTCAAGGTGCGGGTCGACTTTGACAACCAGATGCCACGCAACCCCAACACCGAACTGTTCTATGCCCAGTTCGCCGGGGATGTCGCCCGTGCGATGAACCTGCCCGCGCTGGACCCCGGCGCGGTCGCTCGCCTGGTCGAGGAAGGGTCGCGCATGGCCGAGAGCCAGATCCACCTGTCGAACGTGCTGACCGACATCCGCGATCTGGTGATCGAGGCGGGCTATTGGGCGCGCAGTGGGCAAGTGCCGGTGATCACAGGGACGCAGATCAACCAGGCGGTGCTGACGCGCCGTCGCCGCACCGGCCTGCTCTATGACCGCACGCTCGAAGCGGTGCGCCAGGGCATCCAGATGATCTCGACCAGCGGCCTTGCCGTGGGGCAGATCAACGCGCTCTCGGTGTCTAGCATCCTCGATACCGACATTCCACGGGTGATGCGCGTGACGGCGCGGGTGGCCCCCGGCCTAGAGGGCGTGACGACCATCGAACGCGAAGCCAAGATGAGCGGCCCACTGCACACCAAGGGCGTGCTGATCCTGGCGGGCTTCCTGGCCGGGCAATATGGCCAAGACGAGCCGTTGAGCCTGGCCGCGACGCCCTCCTTTGAGCAGACCTATGAGGGCATCGACGGCGACAGCGCCTCGCTCGCGGAGCTATGCGCCCTGCTCTCGTCGCTCTCAGAGGTGCCCATCAATCAAAGCCTGGGCATCACCGGTTCGGTGAACCAGTGGGGCGAGGTGCAGCCCATCGGCAGCGCCACCCAAAAGATCGAGGGCTTTTTCGCCACGTGCGAGGCCAACGGTCAGGCAGGCGAGGGGCAGGGCGTCATCATCCCCCGCACCAACCTGCGCTCACTGATGCTGAACAACGACGTGTTGCAGGCGGTGGAGGCACGGCGCTTCACCATCTACGCCGTCAGCCACGTCTACGAAGCGGTCGAGTTGCTGATGGGCCGTCCGGCGGGCAAGCGCGGCCCCGATGGCGCGTACCTGGCGGGCACCATCAACGCCCTCGTCAGCGAGAAGCTGCACGCCTACGCCGACCGCGTCCGGCGCTATCGCGGCTGAGTGGGCCAGCGGGTCAACCTGCGCCTGTGAGCACGAAGCCCGCCCACGCGGGCTGGATCTCGGCAAAAAGACAGCGCGTGGCAAGCAGCGATGGGGGCATGGATTGAAAACATCAATGGCCCTGGCGTGGCTTGCCACGCGCTGTCGTTCCTAAAATGACTTCACCCACCCAGCGGCGTAAACGTTTCGCCCGTCAGCCACTCATAGGCTTCCTGGTAGCGTTCGGCGGTGCCCGCGATGACCTCGGCGGGGAGGGTGGGTGGGGGCGGCGATTTATCCCAGGACTGCGTTTCGAGCCAGTCGCGGACGAACTGCTTGTCGAAGCTGGCGGGCGAGTGGCCCGGCGCATAGTCCCCCGCCGCCCAGAAGCGCGAGGAGTCGGGGGTGAGCATCTCGTCGATGACGATGACCTGGCCGTCGAGCAAGCCAAACTCGAACTTGGTATCAGCGATGATGATGCCCCGGTCGATGGCGAGATCCGCCGCGAACCGGTAGAGCGCGAGGCTGGCGTCGCGAAGGCTACGCGCCAGATCGATGCCGATGGCGTTTTCCATGACATCGAGCGTGCAGTTTTCATCATGCCCCGTCACGGCCTTGATGGCGGGGGTAAAGATCGGCTCGGGCAGCCGCTCGGCCAGCCGCAGCCCCTTGGGCAGCGCGACGCCGCTGACCGCGCCCGTCGCCCGATAATCCTTCCAGCCCGAGCCAGCCAGGTAGCCGCGCACCACGCATTCAAAGTCGATGCGCTTGGCCTTGTGCACCAGCATCGACCGCCCGGCCAACATCCGCCGCTGCCCCGCGACGGCGGCGGGGAAGGCCGCCGGATCGATGCTGATGAGGTGATTTGGGATGATCTCGCGCGTCTGCGCGAACCAGAAGGCCGACAGGCGCGTCAGCACCTCGCCCTTGGTGGGGATGCCCTCGCGCATGATCACATCGAAGGCCGACAGGCGGTCGGTCGCCACCATCAGCAGATGCTCGTCCAGGTCGAAGGTTTCGCGTACCTTGCCGCTGCCAAAGCGGGGCAGGGGCAGGTCGATAGTCAGCAGCGGTGCGGGCATGGCGGGGTGCTCCCTCTACTGGCCGTCGGGCCAGGCATAGGTGGTGGGCGTCACCTGCTGGGTGCCGTACTCCAACCAGATGTTTTCGTGGGGCTTCAGGACGATACGGTTGGGGTCGCCCGTGTAGAGCTTCCCATCGACATAGACCGTCAGCGGATGCGCCTTGTTGATGGGGCGACCAAAGAAATATTTCGCGTTCATCTCGGGCGTGCCCGCCGCGATGGTGTTGTGCGGCGTCTTGGCCCAGACGGCCATCAGGTCGCCCAGGTAAAAGGGCCGTTGCGCCTGGGCATCGGGCGCGGCGACGCTGATGATGCCGTTGCTAGCGCGGGTCTGCAACCAGTAGTGACACTGGCCATTGGGCGTGCCGATGTTGACCGGCAACGTCTGTGCCCGCCCATTGATGATGATCTGCACATTCGCCTGATACTGCGTCGCGTTAGCGGCTGGGGCGCACGGCATGTTCGAGCCATAGACGTAGCCATTCGGCCCCACCGCGTGCGGGTGCACCGCCGCCGGGGTCGTCACCGCATGGATGATGAGGCCGATGATCAGCGCCGCGAGCAGCACCCCAGCGATGATGGCCGCGCGGATCAGCCAGATGCGACGCTTCCGCGCCTGAAGCTGGCGGCGGCGCACCGCTTGCACGCGCGCCAGTTCCGCCTTGCGGGTGTCACGCCGGATGTCGCGCTTGGTGATGTAGCGTTCCTCGATCTCCTCGGGCGGTGGCGCGGTGCGAGCCGTGCCGCGCGTGGCGGCGGCTGCCGTGGCGGCGCTGGCGACCGGGCGTACGGCATCGGCCACGGGGCGGGTCGGGGTCTTGAGCGCGCCCATGCCCGCCACCTTGGGCGCGGGGGCAGATGTCGCTGCCCGTGCCGCGCCCGTCCCCCCGATGGTGGGCCGCGTCGGCGTTTTGCTGGCTCCGCTGGGGGGCGTCGTGCGTGCCGTGGCACCGGACGCGGCGACCGGAGACTGTGGCTTGGTCGCACCCGTCGCGGGCTGCGCGAGATGGGATGCCGCAGCGGCGGGCTTGGCCGTCGTCGCCGTGACGGGCCGCGACGGGGTCTTGCTGGCGGGTGGCGTGGCACCCGTCCTGGCGACCGGCTGTGATGGCGTCTTGCTCGCCGGAACGGGAACAGAGGTGCTGGTGGTCGGGCGCGCGGGGGGGGCCTTGCCACCCGTGGCGGAGGCCCCGGTCGTGGTGACGGTCGGGCGCGTGGGCGTCTTGCTCGCGGGTGGGCCACCCGTGGTGGGGCGCGCTGGCGCTTTCGGGGAATGCGGGGACGTCCGCACGGGCGCGGGGGTCACGGCGAATTTGTTGAGCACGGGCGCGGGGGTCGTGGCAGGCGGCGCGACCTCGTTCGCAGGCGCTGGCTCCGCGACAGGCGCGGGCGTTTCGCTCGCCATAGTCGCTGCGACGGGCGCGGGCGTTTCACTCGCGACGGTCGCCACGGTGGGAATCTCGACGGCGGGGGACTCGGTCGCGGGCGCGGTGAAGACGGCGATAGACTGGTCCGCCTCAGGGTCGGCGGTTTCGCTAACGGCAGCATCCGTCATGGCGGTCGCCATCTCTAGCGCGGGCGCGGTGGCCTCTGGCACGTCGGCCTGCACCGGGGGAGGATCGGGCACATAGGGGGTCGCGGCGACCTCGGCGGGCACAGATTGGCGGGCAAGCTCTGGCGCGGCGGCCATGGGTGTCGCATCGGCTGGCGCAGCGGCCTCTGTCGCCGCATCATCCTCATCCTGTGGGAGCTGGCGTTCGGCCTGGCGCGCTTGCATCGCGGCCAGGCGGGCCTCGCGGCGGGCATCGCGTTTATTGGCGGGTGTACTCATGGGGGGGTAATCCTGTATCCTCAGGTATGTGATACACTATGGTGATTCAGTATATGGATGGCGGCGCGGGCGTGTCAAATCGCGGGCCGAATAGCCCCTCTTTCCCCGACGATTCCCGCCCCCCGCCAGCGTGTGCGACAATGGGGGCAAGTGACTGCTGAGCGGCCATCCCCGGCGCGTCGGCTCAGCAAGAAAGCGAGCACCGAGCATTCGTGACTATGCCTGAGCCGTCGCCCTCCCTCGCGCCAGCCGCCCTGGCGAGCCTGATCGCGCGCAGCACCGCCCTGATGGGCAGCGACGCGTTGCTGGTGGGCACACGCACGGCGGACTATCGGGTAGAGGGCCACCAGCCCAGCCTAGTCGCCCTGCCCGATATGCCCGCCCAGGTGGCATCGCTGCTGGCCATGGCGGGCGAACTGGGCGCGACCGTCGCGCCCTGGGGCGGCGGCACGCAGATGGGCATCGGCTATCCGCTGCGCCGCGCCGATGTCGTCCTCTCGCTCGAACGGCTGAACGCGGTGCTCACTCGCGACCCCGCTGACCATGAGGTGACGGTGGGGGCGGGCTGCACCATCGCCGCGCTGAATGCCGCCCTCGCGCCCCAGGGGCACTTCGTCGCGCTCGATGGCCCGCTGGGCGACAGCGCGACGGTGGGGGGACGGCTAGCGACGGGCACGGTGGGGCTGCGGCGCGGGCGCTATGGCAATGCGCGCGATCTCGTCACCAATCTGGTGGTCGCCCGCAGCGATGGCGTGCTGATGCACACCGGGGGCGAGGCCGCGCGCAACATGCTCTACCACACCCTCGGCTATGACCTGAATAAACTGTATGTCGGCTCGTTGGGCACGCTGGGGGTCATCATCCAGGCGACGCTGCGCACCGCGCCCCTCTCGGAGGCCGAGGCGACGGTCATCGCGTCCTTCGAGGATGTCAGCATCCTCTGGGAACTGCTGGAGGATCTGGAGGCGGCGGAACTCTTCCCCGCCGCGCTGACGGTGTGTGGGCCGGGGGTGCTGGCCGCCAACCGAGGGCTGACGGCGGAGGGTGCCGAGCAATTGCAGCCCGCCGCGCATCCGTTGCTGCTGGTGCGGCTGGCGAGCGACCAGCAGACCCTGCGACGCCAGGCACTGACGGTCTATAGCGTCATCATGAAGTATAGCGAGCGGCGTCCGCTGCTGCTGAGCAGCGCGGCGGGGCTGCCGGTGTGGGCCGCGCTGAATGACCTGCCCGCCACCGCCGACCTGCTCGCCACCGAGGCGGTCATCAAGGTCGCGGTGCTGCCCTCGGAACTGGCCAAGGTCGTGGAGCTGGCCCACACCATCGGCGCGGAACACGACCTGCGGCTGGCCTGGATGGGCGACGCCGCGACGGGCCAGGTGTGGCTGCGCGTGATGGGCGCACGCGACGCGGCGGGCGGCGAAGACCCCACCGCCTTCGCCGCCTCGCTGATGGGCCTGCAATCCGCCCTGGCGCGCATCTGGCGCA
This sequence comes from Ktedonobacterales bacterium, assembly GCA_038234855.1. GTDB lineage: Bacteria > Chloroflexota > Ktedonobacteria > Ktedonobacterales > JACDGC01 > JACDGC01. The sequence continues at coordinate 18,270 of JBBQSR010000011.1, forward strand.
ACGCGACGGTGCTGGGCTGCGCCCCCGCGCTGCGGGCGCACCTGCCCATCTGGGGGGCCGACCCCGAGAACGTCGAACTGCTGCGCGCCCTCAAGGGCCGCTTCGACCCGCTCGCCGTCCTCAACCCCGGTCGCTTCGGTGGCCCCGCCGCCTAGCGCCCGGCCACCTTGATGGCGTGGATGGCCGGGGCGAGGTCGCTGGCCCACGGCTCGAAGGCGGCGGGGTCCGCGACGTTGCGCATGCTCACTAGCATGTGGTCGAAGCCCATATCGGCCATGTGCTGAAAGAATTCGAGCGTCTGCGGCACCGTCATCGTGCCATTGCCGCCCTCCGCCGAGAGCGTCACCTGGGCCAGCGCCGTCTTTTCGATGTCGGTGTAGGGACGGCCTAGCGTCTCGCAGTGGCCGCGCAGCACGTCCAACTTGTGCTGCAACACGTCGTCGCCCATTCGCGCGAAGAGGTTGCAGGCATCGCCATATTGCGCCACCATGCGTAGCGTCTTTTGCTCGCCCGTGCCGCCGATGAGGATGGGCGGATGGGGCCGCTGCAACGCCTGGGGCACATTCAGCGTGCGGCCAAGCTGGTAGTGCTTGCCCGCGAAGGGCTTGCCTTGGTCAAAGACGCCGCCGTCCTGCCACATCTGATGGGCGATTTGCAGGGCTTCTTCTAGCCGCTCGAAGCGTTCCTTGGTAGAGGGGAAGGTGACGCCCAGCGAACGATGCTCCTCTTCGAACCACGCCGCGCCGATGCCCAGGTAGGCCCGCCCGCCCGACAGCACG
>JBBQSR010000012.1:0-18639 GCA_038234855.1 Ktedonobacterales bacterium
AAAACGACGCGCGGCGGTTTGCATCGGCTGACCTGACGCCACCGCTCGGAGAATGCGTTCGCGCAGGTCCAGTGATAAAGCTCTCATACCCCCTCTCCCGCATGTCCCATGCCTGGTCTACCTTCCTGCAACTTGCTCTAAAGCGATGCGCTATCGTCCCACTTGTCCGATTCCACAAGGCGACGCCGCCTTCGTCGTTGACTGTCATGATGGTCTGATTCTTTGGGTTAAAGGTGATGGTAATTAAGCGATGTGGTTCGCTGAGAAATGACTGCTGAATCGTCCCGGTGGCGGCATCAGCGACCACCAGGGCGAACGGGTTTTCTTTGCTGCCGTCACCTATTCCCAAAACCACCGTATGGTTATCGAGAAACGACGCGGTGTATGAACTGGATTTGTTTGCCCCCTGTGAGAAGTCGTGCACCACTTTTTGTGCTTGTACGTCCCAAATTTCGGTCCGACCTGAAAAATCTGTTGCGATGAGTAATCGGCCATCGGGACTGAATTCAAGATGCAGGATGTTCGCGCCATAGGGGTTCGATGGTATGGGGTTTAGCAAGGTGCCCTGGACTTGTTTGGTCTGCATGTTCCAGAGCACGATTTCGCCGGAATTGTATCCCGATGCTAGGGTCTTGCCATCGGGGCTATAGAGCAACACGTTTTGCTGATGGTGAGTGGGACCTGCCAGTGACGAAACGAGCTTTTGCAAGGCGAGATCCCAAAAGTAGATGATGCCATCGTTCGTATCATTACTCACCCGTATCTCTGGTGATGCGGTCACCACGTAGCGTCCGTCCGGCGTGAAAATAGCACTGGATGTACCTTTGATGTATGGCCCAACAGGAAGACCCAGTGTGCTATGGGGCAAGACACGCCACAGCAGGAGCCGCTCGCTGATATCGCTCGTCACGAAATAACGCGAATCGGAACTTGATGCCAGCCCCTCAATGAACTTTCCGTTGGTGCTTGATATCATAGCGATGGGTTGCGTGCTGGCGGGAATGCCATTTGCTGCGCTCCAGATGCGCAGATTTGCCGACCCTGGTGAACCAATGATCGATGAGCCATCTGGGGTATAGGTGAGATGGGTGATCGTGCCGAGTGTATCCACCCTGACAACGCGCGGCGTCAGGGTCGCGGCGTTGTACATGACAAGTTGCCCTGTTCACAAGGAAATTTACACTTGGCTTGCTTGCCCCCAACTGCTAGTGTGTGTCCGTCTGGACTGTAAGCGAGCGCGAAGGCCGACCCATCGGTTGGGATTTGCAGGTGGTGGATGACGATGGGTGCTTGCGTAGCGATGTTCCATTCGCCCACCCAGCTTGCGTCACAATAGATTGAAAGTACAAGGGCACCGCTACAATCAGTCGCAGCCAGGGTTTTGCCGTCGGGACTAAACGCGAGCGCGATGGTATCACTGGCATCGGTGCTATCAGTGACGAGTTGCGCCACGGGTTTGCGTTGCGCGATATCCCACACTTTGATCACATGCGGGGTACATGAACTCGCACAGGCAGTCGTCGCGAAATAGCGGCTATCAGGACTGATAGCTAAGCCGTGGTAGCTAGAGTTCTCATCCCCGGTAGTAATCGTTGTGGTCAGTTGCCCGATGACCTTACCATCGGTCGCATCTAAGATGAGCAGTCCGTTATAGGTGTTGACAATGATCGTTTTGCCATCGGGGCTGAGGACGGCTCTGGGATCGCCATTAACGCCCGCTACAGGGGCAAAGCGCAATGTGCCAGCAGGCATGTTAAAGACTTCAAGTCCTTCGCTATAGGCGAAGAGCAGCGTTTTGCCATCGGCGCTGAACTGAACGTTACCACCAATACGATTATTCAGTTCACCGTGCACATGCGTTGTGCCAGTGTCGAGAACGGCGGCGAGGTTGGGATGGGTATCGAGGGCCGTATCGAGGGCAGTGCGCGTCTCATAAGTATCTTGCTTCTGTGTTGCAAAGACATTCATTAGCAATGCCTGGTCGATCTGGTTATTGGCGAGGACGGTGTTGGCTCGTGCGGCGATAGCGTTGATCTTGACTGTGTCGTTTTGTTGGGTGATGGTGAGGCCGGTGGTGAGCAAGCTGATGGTGCGGCGCTGCTGCTGGGCCACGACCCGGCGGCTGGTGGCGATGAACTGCGTATGCAGCGGCGTGGGGGTGGGCTGCTTCGTCGCACCCTCCGTCAGCCATTGTTCGGCGTCGGCGAGTTCTTTGCCCCGCAAGACGAAGCCGGGGTTGCGCCCCTTGCCCTGCCACTGTTGCGCGCGTACCAGCAGTTGGCTGGCCTCGCGCCAATAGGCCTGGTCGGTGTTGAGGGCGACGAGCAATTGCTGGAACCCGACCGTGAAGTTGTCTTGCGGGCGCATAAAGATCCAGTTGATCTCAGTCAGGGCGCGCAAGCTGCTCTCGGGCGGGATCTGCTTGACATCAAAGTCGCTGATGACGATGGGGATGATGCGCTTCTTCAGCTCCAGCGCCAGGGCGACTTCCTGGGCGCTGACCTGTGAGGCGAGGGAGTTGGGGCTGAGGATGAAGATCAGGGTGTCGGCAGCCGTGATGGCGTCGATGATCTCTTGCCGCCAGGACGAGGCGGGCATCATGCTCTGTTGGTCGACCCACACCTCGCCATACTTGTTGGTGAGTTCGGTGGATATGCGTCGGACGAAATCCGTATCGACACGGGAATAGGATATGAAGATGGACGCCACGGAGTGTCTCCTTGCAGCAACGATGCAATCGGCGGCAAGTACTTCGTAAGCTGGTGCCGCCGCTCCTTCTCGAACCAGTCGCTTCCTACTCTAGCGAAAAGCAACCAAAAAGGCAAGGGGGTTCGGCGCGGCACACGGGGGACGCGTGCCCCCCTAGTGCAGCCAGAGATAGTTGGTGGTGAGGGGGGCCAAGGCCGACGCCGTCCCCGACGCCACCGTGATGAGGCGTGGCAGGTCCGTCGCGGAGGCGATGAAGGGCATGCACACCAGGGCCGAGCCATCGGGTCGCCAGACGCACCAGCCCGCCAGGACATCGCTGAGGACGGTGCGCCCCGCCACGCTAAAGAGCAGCAATTGGTTGGCTGTACCGCTCGCCTCATCGATGATGGCGACATAACGGGCATCGGGCGCGATGGACACGGCGGTGGGGGCGGTCGTGAGCGACACCGTGCCCAGCGTCGCGCGGGTGCCGTTTTGCACATTTTGCAGCACCAGCTTCATCAGTGTGGGCGTCGTGGTGAGCGGCAGGGCGGGCACGGGCGTGGGATACGCCACCAGCTTGCCATCCGCCGAGACATCCCAGGGGAGGGTTCGCCAGCAGGTTGGCGTGGCGCAGGTCGCCCCGGCCCCCAGCGAGAGCACCACATCATCCGCCAGCTTCGGCTGTTGCACGCGGCGGTGCAGGGTCGCTTTGCCGTCCTGCACGGTGCTGTAAAAGAGCGTGGTGCCGCGTACCGCGATATGGGTCGCCGTGATGCCCGCGATGGGCGTCACCGTCTGCTTCGTCAGGTCGACCGTGACGACCGTCGCCCCCGACCGCAGAATGATGGTCGTCGCATCTTGCCACTCGGCCTCATCGGCGGAGTAGGGGGCCTGGATGCCATCGGTGCTCAGCCCCACCTCGCGCCAGGCCCCGCTGGCCAACGTCAGCAGGTAGAGGCGGGTGCGTTCCCCGGCCTTGCGCGCGGTGAGGGCGGGGGCGGAGGCGAGCAACTGGCTGTTGTCGGGCGAGAGCGCGTCGAACTGGACATCCGTGGGGAGGGTGGCGATGGTATGCGTGGCGCCACAACTGGCGACGCTGATGACGTGCCCAGTTTTATCGCTGTACAGGTAAGGATACGCGGTGGTTTGCCCCGCGTTGGCGCACGCGACCCCGTCGCTGGTGAGGGCCGCGAGGGTCGGCGTCTCGGGGGGCGGGAAGGCATTGGTGTTTTGCGCTTGCGGGCCGAGGGCGTTGGTGGCACGCCCCACCAGGAAGCCGAGCGCCACCAGCACCAGCAGCGTGACAATGATGGGTCCGCCCCCCGCGTGGCGTGCCCCCGCGCGCCCAGGACCAGCGGTGCTGGACGTGTTCTTGCCTGGCCAGGTGAAGGCCGGGCGGGCGCTGCCGCCCAACCCCCGCCGCGTGCCCGGCTTCGTGATGGTGAGCAATCCCTCGAAGCCCGGCATGCCACGTAGGTTGCGATAGAGGCCATCGTAGTGGCGCAGCAAATGCTGGCAGTCGGGGCAATCGCGCAGATGATCCTCGACCAGCGTCCGTTCGGGGCTGGGCAATCCGCCGTCGTGGTAGGCCGAGACGCGCCGCCGCCAGGCGGGCGTGCAAGCCGCGCGCTCACTCATGACAGGTCCTTTTCGGCATCGGGGCTGGTGCCCAGCACCTTGCGCAGCTTCTCTTTGGCGCGATAGAGGATCTTGCGCACGTTGGCCTCCGACAGATTCAGCATCGATGCGATCTCGTGGGCCTCGAAGCCCCCGGTGGCGCGCAACAAGATCGCCGCGCGGGCGTTGGGTGGCAGCGTTTGCAGCGCCGTCGAGAGCGCGTCGCGTTCCACCACGCTCGTCGCCAGGTCGCCCACGTCGGCCAGCACCACCCCATGCCCCGAACTGGAGGAATCGCCCGACCGCATCTCGGTCAGCGACACCCACACGAAGCGGCGTTGGTGGCGCATCGCGTTGCTGGCGGTGTTGGCCGCGATGCGATAGAGCCACGCTCGCACATTCGTGATGGTGCGCAGATCCTCCACGTGGGCATACGCCTTCAAGAAGGTGTCTTGCGTCAGGTCTGCCGCCCAGTCACGGTCATGCGTCATGCGAAAAAGGAAGTCGGCGATGGGCTTCTGGTAACGCGAGAAGAGTTCGTAAAAGGCGTCGACATCCGCCGCCTCTTGCGCGCTCGCCCCCGCTGCGGCATCGGGTTTGGCGGGGTGACGCGCCGCCGCCATCCACAGCCGCGTGCAGTCGCGCCAGACCGCCGCGATGCCAGAGCGTGGTCGCCGCCACACGCGCGCGGTGAGATTCAGTGCCATGCGCGCCGCCTCTCCTTCTACCATTGACCCGTGAACCAATGCTGATAGGACAATGCCTACAGATATATACGCCAAAACTGGGTCAATGATAGCGGATCGCGCCCAAAAAAGCTAGCGGTTCAGGGATTCGTCTGCCCGGTCGGACGGAGGAGGATCTCGTTGAGCGAGACGTGGGGGGGCAGCGCCAGCACGGCGAGCACGGCGCTGGCGACATCCGCTGGCTGTAGGGGCGGGGTGCCGCCCAGCCAATTGTCGATGAAGCCCGGCGGATAGCCCGCCACCGCTTGAAATTCGGAGGCCACCACACCGGGTTCCAGCAGGGTCACGCGCACCCGTTGGCGCGACATCTCTTGGCGCAGCGCCTCGCTGATGGCGCGCACCGCGAATTTGCTGGCCGAGTACGCCGCGCCGCCGGTCGTCACGGTGCGCCCCGCCACCGACCCCAGCAACACGACATCGCCGCCCCCACGCGCCAGCAGATGCGGCACGCCATGGTGCAACGTCAGCAGCACGCCATAGATGTTCGTGTCCAGCATCTCTTTCCACCGCGCGGTGTTACCTTCCACGATGGCGGCGCGCCCCCCGAAGCCCGCATTGGGGATGAGCACATCCAGCCCGCCGAAGCGTTCGACGGTCTGGGCGATCAGGGCTCGCACCGCCGCCTCGTCGGTGACATCGGTGGGGATGGCGAGCACCTCGGCACCCGTCGCCGTCAGTTCCGCCGCCAGCGCCTGAATGCGCTCGCCACGCCGAGCGGCGATGGCCACCCGCGCGCCCTGCCCAGCCAGTGCCCGCGCGAGTGCCGCGCCGATGCCGCTGCTGGCCCCCGTCACCAGCGCGACCTTGCCGCGCAGATCGGGGCCGCCCTGTGGTGTCGCCATGGTTCTGGACCTCCACGCCTGTTTCTCCCCATTGTAGCACGGCGCGGCATGCCGCCGACGCGGCGGCTCTAGCGTGGGGGGTGGCCGTCACACTGTTGCGGTCTAGGGCTGTCGTCGTGCCACGACCGTGACCTCGTGCCGATTGTGCGACAACTGCCGCGCGTGCACAATGTCATAGGCTTGCTCGAGGACGGCCAATGCGCGGTGCACGCTCGCCAGCGCGTCGTGGCGAAACAGCTTCAGCGTGACGATGGCGAGGCCACCGGGCTTCAACCTTCGGGCGGCGTGCACCATCATCTGACACGACAGGTCGGGCACCATGCGCATATCATTCACCACCAGGTCGAAGCGTTCGCGCGTCTCCGCCAGGAAGGTGGCCGCCGTGGTCTGGGCGTGGTGTACCCCCGCGTCGTACGCCAGCCGCTCATCCAGATTCGCCGGATCGACCGCCCAGACGGTCAGCCCCCGCCCGCGCAACAGGTGCGTCCAACCGCCAGGACTGGCCCCCAGATCCAGCGCGACGCCCGTCGTAGGCAGGGCGACATCGAAGACCTGGAAGAGTTCTTCCAGCTTGAATTCGGCCCGCGAGATCTGCTCTTCCCCCTTGGCCAGCCCGACGCGCCCGCCCGGCCAATCCGTCAACGCATCCTCGGTGCGGTTGAGGCCCAGGATGACCCGCTGCGGCGTCAAGCAAATCGACAGCACGTGCGGCTGCCCACCCCTGGTGACGGTGCATCCCGCCTCCGTCAGCGCCGCCGCGACGACGCGCCGCAGCTCATCTGGGCGATAGCGAAACCGGGTAGTCCCCTCGCTCGCCCACACCTGGAGCGCGATGGGCGCGGTGCCGTGCTGTGCCCGCACCAGATCGCCCGCCCGCGCCGCGATGCCCTCCATCGTCTCAGCGACCTCGCCCGATGGCACACTGATCGCTTCCTGCATCAGATGCCGAATGAAGACGAGGGGGCGTTCCCGGCACGCCGCCGCGACCCGCGCGATGTCGATGCCCGCCGCGACCATGCGTCCGGTGTCGCGCCCGAGCCGCTCGAACTTGCTCCCCGACCCGAACGCCTCGCCTAATTCCTGCTGCGCCGCGTGGAAGTAGTCCTCTGAGGTCGAGAAGATGATGGGGGATACAAAAGGGGCAGGTGTCGTCATGAGATGCTCCGCTTCGATCTTTCCGGTGTATTATACCCACTTCCTATAGCTCGAAGAATTCTCCCGTCTCATCTAAGAGAATTACGGGAGATGAATCAGATGATTTGTTCAAGGTGACGGAGTATCAATCAACATTCTTCTATGAGGCGGCGAAATGGCGGGAACCCAGCTTGGAATATTCGATGCTGCCCTGGCGGAAAAACATCGTAGAGCGCAAGAAGAGGCCGATATCATCGCCCTTGCCCAAAAGAGCTTTAGCCCGAAGGTCTTCAAGAAATGGAAAGCCGAGTACGATGAGGAAAACACTTTCTTTGCCCGCCCCCGTAAACCACTGCGGCCAGACCTCAAGGCCCACATGGATAAGATACGGGCCGAAATCCTTGCGAACGCCAAGCCCTTCCTCGCTAATGAGTACCCGCTACTCGGCATCGAGCGTGGCGCTGATAAGCGCGAGATCAAGAACGCTTACCGCCGTATGGCCCGCAAACTGCACCCCGACAAGGGTGGCGACGAAGCCGCGATGAAGGCGCTGAACGCTGCCTACAAGCGGCTGCTCGCTGCCGTGAAAGAATAAGGCTATCCTCATGATTGTCTGCCTGACTCATGAACGGGTCAGGCTTTTGCGTACCCGTCTCACACTCCAAAAGATAGTGGACTATACTAGGTTGGTGAAAAGCTATATCTCTCTGTTTGAACATGGGCAAAAGATGCCAGAACGCGATACGCTGATTTCTTTGTTACTCGCTGCGTTCAGTTTACCCGTCACCATTGCTAACCGCATTTTAGTGTTTGCAGGTTTTGCGCCTTTTATCATCGGATGCTAGCACGCTAGGCAGGTGGAATACCGCAAGTTTTTTTAAGGGCTTTGTGAGTTCTCTTTCCTTTCAGTAGGCAAATAAGCCCACTTGGCGATGCCAAGATGCTCTTCTACTGATAGCAGATAGGATTCTCCGCAAATTAGGCACATTTTGATTGTTCGGTTTGGTTTAGTATCAAATATTTGATAGCTATGTTGTCCATCTTTGGAAAGCTGACATTGTTCCACTGGATTTTGTGACATTTCCATCCCTCCTTTTTAACATGGCCGCTCTATCGTGCTACTTCGTCTTGTAAAGCTCTTTGGTGGGCGATGCGAGCAAGACGCACCTCTTTATCGATATCCTGGATATCTTTCGCTATATTAGATTCTATCATAATCATCCTCCATTCATGCTGTTGAGTGTAATCGAACATGCTTATATGCTTACGACCAAAAACGTCATGATAAGTTACAGTCAATCTTGCTTCAATAGTAGTTGCATCGTAACTAAGGATGGCCCCTAATGGAGGCTGCATAGGTGCATAGAAGGTTTCACTCTCAATAGTATATGTCCCAGGCATGTCAGTTTGACCGGGAGACATACGATAAGAGGTTTCCTCTTTTGCACCGAGTGGCTGATTATGCCACGCAGTATATCGTCTTCCGATATAATTGATGTCATCTTTTGGCATTCTCTCGAAAAGAACTGCTTTTATATTGAGGGCTACTCCTGCTCCATAGTTCTTTATGTGTAAAGTCTGTTGTTCGGCATCCCAAGAAATTTGATCGCTTGATGAGAGTCTAGAATTAGGGGCAAGTATAGGACGTTGTTGGTCTAGATATGATTCCTGAGACGATTTCTGCTGCTGAAAGTTTATATAGAGTAATATGCTTGCAACTACAACAGCTAACAAAGAAGGAATGATCCCAAGTGCAGTTGCGTGTAAATCTATCCAATGCAGGAAATTAATCATACCGTGACTCCTTGTTCCTAGATTGACACTAGCTAGATAATACAACAAGCGAGACCAAGGGACTCGAAAACCTGCGACCAGGTGTCCGTTTTGGCCGATTTTTAGGGAATAATAATCACTGGTTGATAGCTGCGAAGTGTTCCAGACAACGGAAAAGCCCCTCATCCGAGGGGCCATGGGTGACGAGGGTGGGATTCGAACCCACGACCAAAGGCTTATGAGTCCTTTGCTCTACCACTGAGCTACCTCGCCGTAGCAGGGGCCGGATTCGAACCGACGACCTCCGGGTTATGAGCCCGACGAGCTAACCACTGCTCTACCCTGCGTTGTACCTCTATTATAGCCCCCACGCGCCCGCGCTGTCAAGGCGCACGCGGCGAAGGTCCGTCACCCCTCGCTCGTTTCCAGCCGCCAGAACTCGCGGGCGATGTGCAGCTCATCATAGGTGTAGTCGGCCCCCAGCGCGTTCAGGACGGGGGCCAGTTGGTTCGCGCCGAGTTGGCGAAAGACCGCGACGATGGCGGCATAGCGGTCATCGGGCAGCAGTTGCTCGCGGGCGATCTCGTGGCCCTCGCGCACCGCTTGCACCAGATGCGTCACCACCGTGCTCGGCTTAATGTCGCGTTCCAGCGCGATAGCGCCGATGCCCGCCCCCGCCTGGAAGCGTTCCAGCGAGATGCGCCATGCCGGGCGGCGGTCGACCTCGGGCGCACGGTCGCGTCCGCGCGTGCGGCCCGCTGCCGTCGGCGCGGCGACCTCCATCGGCAGGTGGTTGTCGGTGCAATACGCGCTGATGGCCTCGGTGAAGACGTCATAGAGTGCGTCCAGCTTGCGTGCGCCCACGCCGGGAATCTGCCCGAAGCGTGCCCGCGACTGGGGCCGTTGCAGCGCGAAGGCCCGCAGCGTGGCATCCGCGAAGATGACGTAGGGCGGCACCCCCTGCTCATCTGCCAGCCGCTTGCGCAGTCGTCGCAGATGCTGGAATAGCCCCTCGGACGCGGCATCGAGCGGCACGGTGTTGGCACCGCCCGCGTTGGCCGATGCGGCGGCGGGGGCACTGCGCGCGATGGGCGCTGCGACGAAGACTGCTTCGTTGTCATAGAGCACGCCGCGTGCCTTCTCGCCCAGTTTCAGGATGGGGAAGCCGTCGCCCTCCTCGCGCAGCAAGCCCTGCTGCACCAGCGCCCGCCCCAGGTGCAGCCAGTCATCTTCGCTGAGATCCTGCCCGATGCCATAGACCGGCAGCCGGTCGTGGCCGTAATCCAGAATCTTTTGCGATTGCGCGCCGCGCAGCACGGCAATGACGTGGCGCAGCCCGAAGCGTTGCCCCGTGCGGCCAACGCACGACAGCAGCTTTTGCGCCGCTACCGTGCGGTCCAGTTGCTCGGTTGGGTTGCGGCAATTGTCGCAGTTGCCGCAGTTCGCCTCGGTGTACGTCTCGCCGAAATACGCTAGCAGCGCGCGGCGGCGACACTCGCCGCTCTGGGCGAAGGTGATGACCTGCTTCAGTTGTTGGCGGGCGACGCGCTGTTCGGTCTGGTCAGTCTTTTGATTGATCGCCCACTCGATCTTGGCCTTGTCGCCAAAGCTGAAAAAGAGCACGCAGCGCGCGGGCAGCCCGTCGCGTCCGGCGCGGCCCGACTCCTGGTAATACCCTTCCAGGTTGCGCGGGATGTCGTAGTGGATGACGTTGCGCACATCCGGCTTGCCGATGCCCATGCCAAAGGCGACCGTCGCCACCAACACTGGCACGTCATCCGTGATGAAGTCGTTTTGGTTGGTGGCGCGCGTCTCGGCGTCGAGTCCCGCGTGGTAGGGCAGCGCGCGGATGCCATCATCCACCAGCCGCGCGGCCAGTTCCTCGACCCCGTTGCGGCTCTGGCAATAGATGATGGATGAGGCCGTGGGGTCCGCGCGCAGCACCCCCAACATCTCGCGGTACGAGTCTTTGCTTTTGGTCTGGACCTCATAGTCGAGATTGGGGCGATTGAAAGAGCCGGTATAAATGTAGGGTTGATGCAGGTGCAACTGGGTGGTGATGTCGCCGCGCACGCGCTCCGTCGCCGTCGCCGTCAGTGCCAGGCAGGGCGTCCCCGGCAGCCGTTCGCGCAACCCACCGATTTGACGATATTCTGGGCGGAAGTCGTGGCCCCACTCGCTGACGCAGTGTGCCTCGTCGATGGCCAGCAGCGACAGCCCGCGCTCAGCCCGCACCGCGTCGAGCAACCCCAGGAAGGCCCCCGTCACCAGCCGCTCTGGCGCGACGTACAGCAGCTTGATCTCGCCGCGCAGGGCGGCGCGTTCGCGGCGGCTGCGTTCCTCGCCGCTGATGGCGCTGTTGACGAAGGTCGCGGGGATGCCGTTGGCGTCGAGCCGCTCGACCTGGTCTTGCATCAGCGCGATCAGCGGCGACACCACCACGGTCAGCCCCGGCAGCAGCAGCGCGGCGAGCTGATAGATGAGCGATTTGCCGCCGCCCGTCGGCAGCAACGCGAAGGCATCATCCCCCGCCACCGTGCGCGCGATGACCTCACGCTGCCCCGGCAAAAACGCGTCATAGCCGAAATGCCGCTTCAGCGCCGCCGCCAGTTTGTCCATCATTTCACCTCATAGATAGTATCGCATAAGCGGGGGATGCGGTCGAATGTGCCCGCCACGAAATCCTATGAGGTTCGCGCGAAGGGTCATATGACCATTGATCGCTGCTGATCGCTGCGACCGCTAGCAGCGGAGGAAAGACAAAAAATCGCGCGGATGGTCTGCTGTTAGCCGTAATTGTCGACGCAGTAGCGATGTGGCGCGACAGGAAACCGAATCCGGTTCTGTCGCGCCACCGCTAGCTTATCTGTCGCTTTGTCGTGAGCGATGGACCTGTGCTATGCCTGCGTTGGGTTGATATCCAACCAGACCGCATTGCCCGAGGGATCGCGCACCTCGGGCAGGCCAGCGTGCTCGGTGAGGGCGAGGCCCGCCGCCGTGATGCGCGCGATGACCCGCGCGCGTTCCGCCTCGTTCGGCAGGGCGATGGTGAAGCCGCGCAGCTCGACGGCGTCGGCTGGCGGGGGCGGCGCGCCGACGCCCGCCCAGGTGTTTAGCCCCAAATGGTGATGATAGCCCCCAGCGGAGAGGAAGGCGGCACTGTCAGCCAAGCGTATCATCAGATCGAAGCCGATGATGTTGGTATAGAACGCGACGGCGGCATCAAGGTCGGCCACGTGCAAATGCATATGCCCCAGGTGCGTCGCGGGGTCCAGCCCCGTCCACGGCGCGTCCTCGGTGACGGCTTCGTCGAAGAGTTGTTGCAGATCCAGCGGCAATGTCGCCATCTGCACGACGTTGTCATGACGCGGCCAGTCGGCGCGTGGGCGGTCGCGATAGACCTCCAGTCCATTACCGTCGGGGTCGGCCAGATAGATGGCCTCGCTCACCAGATGGTCCGACGCGCCTTGCAGCGGATAGCCCGCCTCGACCATCCGGCGCAGCGACCGGGCCAGCGCCGCCCGCGACGGCGTGAGGATGGCGATGTGGTACAGCCCCGTGGAGCGGCGTGGCTTGGGCCGCGCGCCTGGCACCGCCGTCAGCCGCAGCCACGGCGCGCCCTTCGCCCCCGCGCCCAGATAGGCCGTCGCGCCATCGCGTGACTGCTCGGTGAAGCCCAGCGTCTCGGTGTAAAACCGTACCGCACGGTCGAGGTCGGCGACGATCAAATGTGCGGTACCTACCTGCGTCGCGGGGTCGAGCGCCACCGGAGCGGTCGTGGTCGTGGGAGTTGGTTGCATAGTAAACCTTCCTTTGAGGTGTCTGGCCTCTATAGTTTAGAACTATACATCCATGACGGCTGCGACGACAAGTCACCCGGAATCGGTCTCCTGTGTTCCCCTCAGCGTATCAATGGGGGGCTTGGGGACGCGGGCGGCGCGGGTACCAGGGGCAGCGTCACCGTGAAGGTCGATCCTTGGTTGACGCGGCTCAGCACGGTGATGTCGCCGCCATGCGCCTGGGCGAACTCGCGGGCCAGTGCCAGGCCCAGGCCATTGCCGCCCGCCACCCGCGCGCGTGCCGGATCGGCCCGGTAAAATCGCTCGAAGATGTGGGGCAGCGCGTCGGGGCCGATGCCGATGCCCGTGTCGCTCACCTGCACCCTGGCCGTCGCGCCCGCCACTGCCACGCTCAGGTTGATGTGCCCGCCGCTGTGGGTATAGTTGATGGCGTTTTCCGTCAGCGACATGAGGATCTGGATGAGCTGCGCGGTGTCGCCCCGCACCGTTGCCGGGTCGTTGCGCACCAGCGCCAGCGTCAGCCCATGCTCGTGCGCCAGCGGGGCCACCGAGTCGACCAGATCGGTCGCCAACAGATCCAGGTGCACGCTCTCGCGGTCTTGGGGTTGGCGGCCATCATCGACGCGCGCCAGGCCCAGCAGCGTATTGATCAGGCGGCCCAGCCGCTCGGCCTCGGCGTTCACCTCGCGCAGCGTCGTTTGATATTCGGTGGCGGAGGGCGTGCCCGCCAGCGCGACATCCGTCATGCTGCGGATGACCGCGACGGGGGTGCGCAGTTCGTGGCTGGCATCCGCTACGAAGCGCCGTTGCTGCGTGAAGGCGGCATCCAGCTTGCTGGCCATCTCGTTGAAGGTGAGGGCGAGTGTGTGGATGTCGTCGCGGCTGACGGGTACCGGCACGCGCTGTTGCAGGTCGCCCAGCGCGATCTGCTGGGCCGCCTTGGTGACGCGCCGCACGGGCCGCATCGCGCGGGTGGCGATGCCATAGGCCGCCACCCCGCCCAAGAGCACCAAGATGGGATAGACGATCAGCAGCAGCCGATTGTCGTCAAAGGTGGTGCGAGTAATAGGGGTGCCGAGCTGCAAGATGGCGAAGACGCGATCGTCTTGCTGCTTCTCGAAGAGCACGGTACTCAAAAAATACGCGTTTTGGTTGGGGTGGCCCGTGATCGTTGTGGGACCAGAGTGTTTCAATTCCCCCAGAGTGAGGCCGGTGGTGCTCGCTGGGATGTTCAGGTTGGTGAAGGCGGGGCTGACGTAGATCACGTTCCCTTGCAGGTCGAGCACGCGCATCATCACATTGGCCGAAAATTTGGCGGGCGTCGTCGTTGTTGGCTCGGGATCAGTGCAGAGGGGCAGTCGCGCGTCACGCGCGGGCAAATCGCGCAGGGGGTCATGGATGCACACCCGTCCCCCCTGAAACGAGATATTCGCCGCCGCATCGTGCGCGAAGTCATTGAGTTGGTTCGAGGCATTGATCGGTGCGGAAAAACGCAGGAGCGCCACCGCGCCAATGAGAATGACCAGCAGCAGCACCCCAAAGGTGAGCGCATAAAAGATGGTCATCTGCGCGCGGATGCTCGGCGGCAGATGGCGACGGATGACGCGCAAGATGGTCCGTATGACGATCATTCCGCTGGCTCCCGCAGCATGTAGCCCGAGCCGCGCACCGTCTGGATGACATCGGCCTCGCCGTCCTCGCACAGCTTGCGACGCAGATAGCGGATGTAGACGTCGATGACGTTCGACATGTTTTCGGCGTCATAGTCCCACACGTGGTCGGCGATGGTGGTGCGACTGAGGATCTGGCGTGGGTGGCGCATCAGCAGATCCAGCAGGGCATATTCCTTGCTGCTCAGCATCACCACGCGGTCGTTGCGCCGCACCTCATGCGTGCGCGTATCCAGCACCACGTCCATGAAGCGCAGTTCGGGCGAGCGTTCCGCGATCTCGCGGCGCAGCAACGCCCGCACGCGCGCCTCTAGTTCGCGAAAGGCGAAGGGCTTGGTCAAGAAGTCGTCCGCGCCGCTGTCCAGCCCGCGCACGCGGTCGTCGACCTCGCCCTGCGCCGTCAGGATGAGGATGGGCATGGGGCGGCGCTGGTTGCGCAGTTCGCGGCAGACCTCATAGCCATGCAGCCGAGGCAGCATCAGGTCCAGCACGATCAGGTCGTAATCGGTCGTCAGGCCCAGGTTCAGGCCATCTTCGCCATCCGTCGCCAGATCCACCGCATAGTGGTTGGCCTCTAGCCCCTTCTTGAGGCTCGGCCCCAGGCGTGGATCGTCCTCTACCACTAAAATACGCATCGGCTTCACCCCCAGCGCGAGGATACTGCTCGCGTTCTTCATTGCCTCTAGCATATGATCGCACGATGAGAAGCACATGAAGCCCCCGCTCTATACATGGCCCTGTGTATATCGCTACACTATATACATATTGGACGCCGTGGAAGGGCGTTGATTCATCAACGAGATAGAGGAAAAGATACTATGGCAAAACTACGCATCGCTGTCCTTGGCGCGGGCAACATCGGGGGCACCTTGGGGCGCAAATGGACGGGGGCTGGGCACACCGTCGCCTATGGCGTGCGCGACCCGCAAAACGCCGAGGCACAGGCCCTGCGTCAGTCGGGCGCTTCCGTCACCGTCGCCACCGTCGCGGAGGCGCTCGCCGCCGACCCGCAGGTGATCGTCTTCGCGGTCCCCGGCGGCTCGATGGAGGCGACCATCACGGCCAATGCCGCGCAGATCGATGGCCGCACGGTCATCGACGCGGCGAATCGGATGGGCGGCGGTGGCCCCACCGACAGCTTCGCCACGTTCCAGGCACAGACGCCCAACGCACGGGTCTATCGCGCCTTCAACACGCTCGGCTGGGAAAACTTCGCCAACCCCACGTTTGGCGATGTGCAGGGCGACCTTTTCTATGCCGGACCGGACGGCGAATCTCAGGTCCAGATCGAGCAGTTGATCAGCGATGTGGGGCTACGCCCGATCCGCCTGGGCGGCACCGACCAGATCGCCCTGGTCGATGCCATGTTGGGGCTGTGGTTCACCCTGTCAAAGACGCATGGACGCCACCTAGCCTTCAAGGTGCTTAGCGACGCTGGGAACTGATCGCCAGCGCATTAATGCCAAGACGCACCCGCTCCAAAGAGATGGATTGGGTGCGTCCTGTTTTACGAAGGGCAGGGGGAAAGGGTTAGCGGGCGCGGCGCGTCACCGCGAAGCCGAGGCCACCCAAGATGACCAGGGCCAGCGCGCCCAGGCCGATCCACAGCGCCACGGGGGTGCTGGTGGTCGTCGTCACCGGGGCCACACCCGTCTGCGGCGGGCCATTGGGGATGCCATCGGCCACGCCAACGGCGAACTTGAAGGCCGTCGCGCCCGTGCCGCCGACCTCGCCCAGGGCGAAGACGCTCGTCACTTTGTTGGCGGCCAGCGTCGCGGGCTGCGACACCTTGGTGCTGGTGTTGAGCAGCGTCACATCGAAGGTGTACGCGCCAGCGGGCACATGCAGATAGTCGCTCGCGCTTTGGAAGGCGAGGTTCGGGATGACGGTGTTGCCGCCCGTGGCCACCGCGACCGGACCAGCATTGTCAGACAGATGGTAGACGCGCACCTTGGCCATGTCAGGCGCGACGGTGTTGTCGTCAGCGAAGGCGACCAGCGCGGGCGTGACGGCGGGGCTGGTGTTGCCGATGGCCGCGACGGTGTACATCTTGCTGGCGTCGATGGTGACGGACTGCTTGATGACGGCCTTGCTGATATCCATGCCAAAGGGGACGACGGCGATCTCATGCGCGCCAGCGGGCAGCGAGATGTAGTCCGTCACGGTGCCAAACTTGAAGTCGGGCAGCGCCTTCGCGCCGTCGACGTACACATCCACCTCGGGGGCGGCGGGGGCGGCATGCACCACGCGCACATGGGCGGTCGCGGCGGCGCGTGCTGCCGTGTGGCCCAGGGTCAGACCCAGCGCCAACAGGCACAGCAGGGCCGCGAAGGCGCGCCCCATGGTCCGCAAAGACAGGTTCATCTGATCAGGTCTCCTCATACGGATTCGGGTGTCCGTGTCAGCATCGCGTTTTTTTTCAGCGGTTCGAGGCACGTCACGCCCATAACTACGCTCCCCCAGATGACCGCAGATCACTTTCATGCGGCATGCCCAGAAAGTGATCCAACCGCGCAAAAGCGGCGTACTTGGGGGTATGCGTTGTCGCTTGGCTCAACGAGCGACCGGTACCATGACACCCAGGAGGCTGTGATGCGTTCTTCATCCCACGCGGGCAAGGCCGTTGCCGCGCTGCTGCTTTTCAGCGCGATCTTGGTAGCGGCATGCGGCCAGGGGAAAGCGGCTGCGCGCCCCGCTGCGACGGCCACGCCGACCAGCGCCCCCCCCACCGCGACGGCGACCCCCGACGCGGCAGCCCTGGCCGCGCAATGGATGCCGGTGCAACTCAGCATCCCCCGCCTGGGCGTGAAGTCGAAGGTCATCGGGGTGGGCGCGGACAAGAATGGCAACATGCTGGCCCCGGTCGACGCCCCACCACATGACCCCATCTGGGACGAAGTCTATTGGTGGAATGGCGGCGCGGTGCCAGGGCGCATCGGCAACGCCGTCATCGCGGGGCACGTGAATCGTCCGACCCCTGGCCCCGCGCCCTTCACCGCGCTGCCCGACATGCGCAAAGGTGACACGGTGCATATGTTGGCGGCCAATGGCAAGACACTCACCTTCGTTGTCGTCGACATCCAGACGCCATCGGCCTATGAGACGGGCGCGAACAATCCGGTGCTGGTCGACATCTTTGGGCCAACCGATACGCCGAATCTGAACCTGATCACCTGCTATGGCAACTATGATGGGCATACGTTTGATCATCGGTTGGTGGTCTTCACGCGGTTGGTTGGCCCATCGCCCTTTCCCCATGCCTAGCGAGCGGTTGGGGCAGCACGTGGCGGAAAGGATTGCATGATGCGGCGAGAGGGGCTACACTGATGGGGGCGATCAATCCAGCGCAGGGGATCGGCAGGCAGGCATTCGCACAGCGTCAGGGGCGGGCCGCTGACCCGTCATCTCGCGCTGCACCGGGAGAACACACACGATCTATGACGGTTTCACCACCCGCCGATGATGTCGCGTTGTTGGGCCGCATCGCCGCTGATGATGACGCGGCACTACGCCTCTTTTATCAACGGTACGGGGGCGTGGTCTTCGCGTTGAGTTTGCGGATGCTGCGCGACCAGTCGGGGGCCGAGGAAGTGACGCAAGATACCTTCGTGCGGGTCTGGCGGATGGCGCATACCTTCGATCCCGCGCGGGGCCGCGCCGAAGCCTGGGTCATCACCATCGCGCGCAACCTGGCGCTGAGCCGTCTGCGCCAAGCGCACGAGAACGTGCCCGAAGCACCCATCGAGACGATGGATCTGCTGGCCGACGAGGGCATGAATCCCGAAGACCTTGCCTGGGTGAGCGCCCGCCGCCAGATGGTGCGCGCCGCGCTGGGCCAACTGCCTGCGGCGCAGCGGCAGGTGGTAGTGCTGGCCTACTTCGACGGCCTGACCCACGCCGAGATCGCCGCGCGCACGGGCGACCCCCTCGGCACGGTGAAATCGCGCCTGCGTCTCGCCCTGAAGCACCTGGAAGCCATCTTGCACCCCGAACTCCGTGAGGAGCCGCCCATCCCACCCCGCGTGACCCGCTGAGGAGAGAGGAACTCGCATCCCATGCCGCACCATCCCACCGATTTGCTCGAAGCCTATGCCCTGCACCTCCTCTCGCCCGCCGCCGCGCAGGAGGTCGCCGACCACTTGGCGGGGTGCGCCCAGTGTCGCGCCGAGGTCGCCGCGCAGTCCGAGGCGTTGCCCCTGCTGGCCTACGCCGCCCCGCCCCACCTGCCGCCCCCCGACCTGGAGGATCGCTTGCTGGCGCGCGTTGACCAGATCCGCCGCGACGAGCGCGCCGTGCGGCCCGTCGTCCCGCCGCCGCCCACCACGCCGATCACGGTGCTGCCGCGCACGGGGGCACGTCCCCCAGT